>JAFMJM010000113.1 GCA_017853455.1 Acidimicrobiia bacterium
CGGACTACTTCTGCGCGCCGGGGAGCTTCGAGGGCGGACCGTCGACCAGCTCCTTCTTCGCCTTGGCGATGTCGGACTGGTACTTGAGCAGCACGTGCAGGGTCTCGCCCAGGACCTCGGGCGTGATCTCGGTCCGACCCAGGTAGACGAGGGTGCGCGCCCAGTCGATCGTCTCGGAGATCGACGGCGCCTTCTTGAGGTCGAGCTCGCGGATCGAGCGCACCACCCGGGCGATCTGCTCGGCGAGGTTCTCGTCGATGTCGGGGACCCGGACCCGCACGATGTCCTTCTCGCGCTCGATGTCGGGGTAGTCGACGTGCAGGAAGAGGCACCGGCGCTTCAGCGCCTCGGAGAGCTCCCGGGTGTTGTTGGAGGTCAGGAGCACGATGGGCCGCTGGGTCCCGACGATGGTGCCGAGCTCGGGGATCGACACCTGGAAGTCGGAGAGCACCTCGAGGAGGAGCGCCTCGGTCTCGATCTCGACCCGGTCGACCTCGTCGATGAGCAGGACCACCGGCTCCTCCGCCCGGATCGCCTCGAGCAGCGGCCGGGTCAGCAGGAACGGCTCCGAGAAGATGTCGGCCTCGACGTCGGACCACGACGCCTCGTGCTCCCGGTCGGCCTGGATGCGCAGGAGCTGCTTCTTGTAGTTCCACTCGTAGAGGGCCTTGGCCTCGTCGAGCCCCTCGTAGCACTGGAGCCGGATGAGCCGGGCCCCCGTCGACGCGGCGATCGCCTTGGCGAGCTCGGTCTTGCCCACCCCGGCCGGGCCCTCGACCAGGACCGGCTTCTCGAGTCGGTCGGCGAGGAACACCACGCCGGAGATGTCGTCGCTCGAGAGGTAGTCGACCCCACGCAGCCGGTCGGTGACGTCGGCCACCGTTGCGAATCGTTCCGCCACGAAATCCTCCGGTCATCGGCACGGGCCCGGTGCCCGTGTCCTCACACGATCTGTCCGTCGCCCCAGACCACGTACTTGTAGGTGGTGAGCTCGCGCAGGCCCATCGGGCCGCGCGCGTGGAGCTTCTGGGTCGAGATCCCGATCTCGGCACCGAACCCGAACCGCTCGCCGTCGGTGAAGCGGGTCGAGGCGTTGACCATGACCACGGCGGCGTCGACCTCCCGGGTGAACCGACGGGCGGCGTCGAGGTCGCGGGTCAGGATCGCTTCGGTGTGGCCGGTGCCGAACCGGTTGACGTGGGCGATGGCGGCGTCGAGGTTCGGGACCACGGCCACCGACATCTTCAGGTCGAGGTACTCGCGGCCGAAGTCGTCGTCGGTGGCGGTGCCCATGCCCGGCACGAGGGCCCGGGCGGCGTCGTCGCCCACCAACTCGACGCCCTCGGCGACGAGGGCGTCGGCGACCCGGGGCAGGAAGGCGTCGGCGACCGCCGCGTGCACCACCAGCGACTCGGCCGCGTTGCACACGCTGGTCCGGTTGGTCTTGGCGTTGACGGTGACCGTGACCGCCTCGTCGAGGTCGGCCGCGGCGTCGACGTAGACGTGGCAGTTGCCGTCGCCGTCGATGATCACCGGCACGGTGGCGTTCTGGCGGATGCTCTCGATCAGGGCCGGACCACCCCGCGGCACCAGGCAGTCGACGTACTCCACCAACCGCATGACCTCGAGGGCTCCGTCGTGCGAGACGTCGTCGACGAGGACCACCGAGTCGGCGGGAAGGCCCGCCCGGGCGACGCCGGCCCGCAGGGCCTCGGCGACGGTCCGGTTGGTGGTGAGGGCCGTCGACGAGCCCCGCAGGAGGGCGGCGTTGCCGGCCTTGAGGCAGATCCCGGCGGCGTCGGAGGTGACGTTGGGGCGGTTCTCGTAGATGACCGCCACCACCCCGAGGGGGACCCGCACCCGCTGGATCTGGAGCCCGTTGGGCCGGGTGGTGCCGTCGAGGGTCTCCCCGACCGGGTCGGGCAGGCCGGCCACCTGGCGCAGGCCGCCCGCCATGCTCTCGAGCCGGCCGGCGTCGAGGCGGAGCCGGTCGACGGCCGAGGCCGCCATCCCCGACTCCGTGGCCGCCCCGAGGTCGACGGCGTTGGCGGCCAGGATGTCGTCCCGCCGGGCGAGGAGCTCGTCGGCGGCGGCGAGAAGGGCGTCGTTCTTCAGCGTCGTCGACGCCGTGGCCAGCACACGGGCTGCGTCCTTGGCCCGCCGCCCCAGTTCCCGAACCGCCAGCATTCGGGGAGCATAGACGCACGCCCGTGGCGTTCCCGGGGCCGATCGCGGCCGTGGTCCCGGGTTGTGGGAGGGTCCCGGCGCTGCGCCGTGCGTTTCCGCCGGCCGCGGCGCCGGGACCACGCTCCCGCTCCTCGTCGGTCGTCGCGAGCCCTTCGAGAAAGGCCCTCCCCCCGTCGACCGACGACGGAGTGGGGGAGATAGTGCCGGGTCGACCCGCCAAGTGCAAGGCCCGGACCCACAAATTTTCGCGGCGGTCGTCGCCCCGGGGAGCCGGGGTCGGCACCGGCCGGACCTAGGGCAGGATGACGAGGTCGTCGCGGTGGACGGCGGCGGGTGCGACGCCGTCGGGGAGGTCCTCGGTGCGGCGACCCGCGACGTCGGCCAGCACCGACGCCGCAGCGCGGACGAGACCCTTCGCGAACACCCGACCGTCGGGGCCGACGATCTCGACGGCGTCCTCGGCGTCGAAGTCGCCGTCGACCGACCGCACCCCGGCGTGCAGCAACGAGCGCCCACCACCGAGCACGGCGTCCCGGGCACCACCGTCGACGACGAGGCGACCCGACGAACCGCGCGCGAACGCGATCCAGAGCTTGCGGCTCGGGAGCCGATCGGCGCGCGGCTGCACGACGGTGCCCACCACCGAACCGTGGATGGCGTGCAGCACGACGTCGGGCTCGGTGGCGTTGGCGATCACGGCCCGCACCCCCGACCAGGACGCGATCTTGGCGGCGGCGACCTTGCTCGACATCCCGCCGCTCCCCCGGGCCGTGCCCGCACCCCCGGCCGCGGCCTCGAGGTCGGCGTCGAACTCGACGATCTCCTCGATCAGCGACGCGTCGGCGTCGTGGCGCGGGTCGGCGGTGAACAGCCCGGCGGTGTCGGTGAGCATGACCAGGAGGTCGGCCCCGACGAGGGGCGCCACCAGGGCGGCGAGGCGGTCGTTGTCGCCGTAGCGGATCTCGTCGTCGGCGACGGTGTCGTTCTCGTTGATCACGGGGACCACGTCGAGGTCGAGCAGCCGGAGAAGGGTCTCGCGGGCGTGGAGGTACTGGGCCCGGTGCCCGAAGTCGAACGGGGTCAGCAGGACCTGCCCGGCGACGAGCCCGTGCTCGGCGAGGCAGGCGCCGAAGCGCTCCATGAGCCGCGGCTGACCGACCGCGGCCACGGCCTGCAGGGTCCCGACGTCGCGGGGCCGTTCGGTCAGCCCGAGGGCCGGCAGACCGGCCGCGATCGCACCCGACGACACCACCACGACCCGGTGGCCCGCCGCACGCGCCACCGCGATCTCGGCGCTCAGCTTCACGAGTGCCGGGACGTGCAGCTCTCCGCGGTCGTCGGTGACCGACGAGGTCCCGATCTTGACGACGACGATCATCCGAACCCCTCGACGTACTCGAGCTCGACGTCGCCGATGCGCACGACGTCGCCCTCGGTGGCGCCGGCGCGTTGCAGCGCCCGCTCGACCCCCATCCGCCGGAACCGGTCCTGGACGTACTGGAGGGCCTCGAGGTTGGTCAGGTCGGCCATGGCGACGACCCGCTCGGCGGTGCGCCCGGTGACCCGGTAGGCACCGTCGGGGTCACGGGTCACGGAGTAGCCCGTCTCCTCGGGGCGCAGGACGACGAACCCGTCCCGGACGGGCTCCTCGGCCCGCGCCTGGTCGACCAGGGTGCCGAGGCGACCCCGGAACTCGTCGAGCCCCGAGCGGGTGACGGCCGAGATCCGCAGTCCGTCGAAGTCGACGTCGGGCCCGGCCACGTCGTCCTTGTTGCCCACGACCAACCGGGGCCGGTCGAGCAGCTCGGGTTGGTAGCGGCCGAGCTCGTCGAGCAGCACTGCCTCCTGCTCGGCGGGGCTGCGGCCCTCGACGTCGGCGAGGTCGAGCAGGATCACGAGGACCCGGGCCCGCTCCACGTGCCGCAGGAAGCGGTGGCCGAGGCCCCGCCCGTCGGCGGCGCCCTCGACCAGTCCGGGGATGTCGGCGAGCACGTACTCGTGGTCCTGGAACCGCACCACGCCCAGGTGGGGCTCCAGGGTGGTGAACGGATAGTTCGCGATCTTGGGCTTGGCGGCGCTCACCGCCGAGATCAGCGTGGACTTGCCGGCGTTGGGGAAGCCGACCAACGCGGCGTCGGCGAGCAGCTTCACCTCGAAACGGAGCCAGTGCTCCTCGCCGTACTCGCCCTGCTCGGCGAAGCCGGGGGCGCGCCGGGCGTTCGACAGGAAGCGGGCGTTGCCCCGGCCCCCACGCCCGCCCCGCGACGCCACGAAGGTGTCGCCGTGCTGGACCAGGTCGGCCAGCACCTCGCCGTCGCGGCTGCGCACGACCGTCCCCTCGGGGACCGACACCGTCAGGTCGCGGCCGCGTGCACCGTGGCGCTTGCCGCCCGCCCCGTGGGTGCCCGACTCGGCCCGGCGGTGGGGGTGGTCCCGGAACGCAAGCAGCGAGGCGGTGTTGCGGTCGGCCCGCACGATGACGTCGCCACCGGAGCCACCGTCGCCGCCGTCGGGCCCGCCCTTGGGCACGTGGGCCTCCCGGCGGAACGACATCGCGCCCGCGCCGCCGTCACCGCCGCGCAGGTTGACCTGGACCTCGTCGACGAAGGCGGACTGGGCCATGGGACCAGTGTGGACGCTCAGGAGCGT
The DNA here is from genome assembly GCA_017853455.1 of Acidimicrobiia bacterium. Lineage (GTDB taxonomy): Bacteria > Actinomycetota > Acidimicrobiia > IMCC26256 > PALSA-555 > CAIUKV01. Next base: position 4,837 of record JAFMJM010000113.1, read on the forward strand.
CGGGGGGCGCCCATTCGGGCGGACCGACGCCGGGCGTCGCTCAGTCGGCGGGGAGGATGTCGACGAGCTTGCGACCGCGCCGCTCGCCGAACCGCACCACGCCCGCCGAGGTGGCGAACAGGGTGTCGTCGCCGCCCTTGCCGACGTTCTCGCCCGGGTGGAAGCGGGTCCCGCGCTGGCGGACCAGGATCGAGCCGGCGCTCACGTGCGAGCCCGCGGCGACCTTCACCCCGAGGCGCTGGGCGTTGGAGTCACGACCGTTGCGGGAGGAGGCTGCGCCCTTCTTCTTCGACATTGGTGGCTCCTGTTGCCTCAGCCGGCCGAGATCGCGGTGATCTCGATCACGGAGTAGTGCTGGCGGTGACCCCAGCGGCGACGCTGGTTGGCCTTCGACTTGTAGGTGAAGCCCCGGATCTTCTCGCCCTTGGCGTCGCCGACGACCTTGGCCTTGACCGAGGCCTTCGAGAGCTGCGAGGGACCGGCGAGGACGGTGTCGCCGTCGACCAGGAGGACCGGCCGGAGCGCGACCTCGGTCTCGAGGTCGACGCCGAGACGCTCGACCTCGAGCCGCTGACCGGGCTCGACCCGGTACTGCTTGCCGCCGGTGTGGATGACTGCGTACATGAGTGGTCCTGAGGGGCAGACGTCGGAAGAGGGAGGATTCTAGTCCAGGTCGTGGAGGAGTGCCTCGTCGATGACGAATCCCCTCCCGGTGCAGGACTCGCAGGTGTGGCTGACGGACTCCAGGAGGCCCTCGGAGACCCGCTTCCTGGTCATTTCGACCAGGCCCAGCTCGGAGATGTCGAAGACCTGGGTCCGGGTCTTGTCCCGGGCCAGGGCGGCCTGGAAGGTCCGGACGACCTCCGCCCGGTTGGCCTTGATCTCCATGTCGATGAAGTCGATGACGATGATCCCGCCGATGTCGCGGAGCCGCAGCTGGCGGGCGACCTCCTCGGCGGCCTCGAGGTTGTTGCGGAAGACCGTCTCCTCGAGGTTGGACCGCCCGACGTTCTTGCCCGTGTTGACGTCGATGACCGTCAGGGCCTCGGTGCGCTCGATGATGAGCGACCCGCCCGAGGGCAGCCAGACCTTGCGGTCGAGCGCCTTGAGGAGCTGCTCGTGCACGTGGAACCGCTCGAAGAGGGGCAGCCCCTCCTCCTCGGGGTCGTAGAGCTCGACCCGGTCGGCGAGCTCGGGCGCCACCGCCTCGATGTAGGCCTTGACCTCGGCGTAGAGGGTCGGGTCGTCGATGGCGACGCCGCGGTACTCCTTCGTGAACTCCTCGCGCAGGAGGCGCAACGCGAGCGGCGGCTCCTGGTAGACGAGCCGGGCCTGCTTCGACTGCTTGGCGAGGGCCGAGATCTGCTCCCACTGGTGGCGCAGCCGGATGACGTCGCGCTCGAGCTCCTCGGTGGTGGCACCCTCGGCCGCGGTCCGGACGATGATCCCGGCGTCGGTGGGCCGCAGGGCGTCGAGCACCTTGCGCATCCGCTTGCGCTCGTCGTCGGGCATGCGCTTGGAGATGCCGTACGTCTGGGGCTGGTTCGGGACCAGGACCACGAACCGGCCGGCGAGGCTGACCTCCTGGGTCAGGCGGGCCCCCTTCGCCCCGATCGGGTTCTTGGTGACCTGCACCAGGACGTTCTGGCCGTTCTTCAGGACCTGCTCGATCCGGGGCTGCTTGGAGTCGACCTCGGCGGGGTCGAAGACGACGTCGCTGCGGTAGATGACCCCGTTCTTCGGCGTGCCGATGTCGACGAACGCCGCTTCCATGCCGGGGAGGACGTTCTGGACCCGACCGAGGTAGATGTTGCCGTCGATCGACATGTCGTCGTCGCGGGGGGTGGTGACGTAGTGCTCGACCAGGCTCCGACCCTCGAGCACGGCGATGTGGTTGTGCCCGTCGGGACGGACGTGGACGCACATGAAGTACCGGCCGGCCGGACGTCCCTTGCGGGTCCGACCGCGCCGCCGCTCGAGGGCGTCCTCGTCGAGGTCGAAGTCGAGCGGGTCGCCGACGCCGAGGTCGGCCCGGACGACGTCGCGGGGACCGCGGCCGCCGTTTCCACCCGGGGCGGCCGGTGCGCCGCCGGTGGTCGGGGTGGCAGTGCCGGTCCCCGCTCCCCCACGGCCGCGTCCGCGTCCGCCGCGCCGACGGCGCTTGCGGGCGGGAGCGGGCGTGTCGCCCGTCGCCGCCGGAGCGCTCGGGGCGGGGCGGGTGTCTCCGATCTGGGGGCGCGGCGGCGCCGGGCGGGTGTCGCCGATCCGCGGGGTGGTCCCCGGCGGGGGCGTGGCGAGGCCGGCGTCCTCCCGGGCCTCGGCGCCGACGTCCTCGGAGGTCATCCCCCGGTCGGCCCGGGGGTCGAAGGCGTGCGGGACCGACTCGTCGGGACCGTCGTCGCCCGCTGCGGGGCGCGCAGGTGCCGGACGGGCCGGACGCGGACCGGACTGACCGGACTGGCCGCCCTGACCGGACTGACCGCCCTGGCCGCCCTGACCGCCTTGCCCTGCCTGGCCGCCCTGGCCCGACTGACCGGGACCGGAACCGGGACCGTCGGTCCCGTTCGGGGTGGCGCCGGCCGGCTTGCGCCGGTTGCGGCCGCCACGAGAGCCCCGGCGCCGCTTGCGCGGCGCCCCGGGCGGACGCTCGCCACC
>JAFMJM010000114.1 GCA_017853455.1 Acidimicrobiia bacterium
CGTCGCGCAGCACCCGGCACGCCTGGGTGCCGGAGTAGTCGAACTCGCAGGCCTGGCCGATCACGATCGGACCGGAGCCGATCAGGAGGATGGTGTGGAGGTCGTCGCGGCGCGGCATCAGTGGGCATCCATCAGGTCGGTGAACTCGGCGAACAGGTAGGCGGCGTCGTGCGGGCCCGGCCCGGCCTCGGGGTGGTGCTGCACGCTGAACGCCGGCACCCCCCGCACCCGCAGGCCCTCGACCGTGCCGTCGTTGAGGTTGACGTGGGTGATGTCGGCGCCACCCGGGACGGTGTCGGCCATGACCATGTAGTTGTGGTTCTGGCTGGTGATCTCCACCCGTCCGGTCGGCAGGTGGCGGACCGGGTGGTTGGCCCCGTGGTGTCCGAACGGGAGCTTGTGGGTCTCGGCGCCGAGCGCCAGGCCCATCATCTGGTGGCCGAGGCAGATCCCGAACAGGGGGACCTCGCCGAGCAGCGCCCGCACGGTGTCGGGGACCCCGACCACCGCACCCGGATCGCCCGGACCGTTGGAGAGGAACACGCCGTCGGGGTCACGGGCCAGGATGTCGGCGGCCGCCGTCCCGGCGGGCACCACCTCCACCCGACAGCCCGCCCCCACCAGGTGGGTGAGGATGGTCCGCTTGATCCCGAGGTCGAGCGCCACCACCCGGTACGGGGCGTCGTCGTCGCCGACCACGTAGGGCTCGGGCGTCGTGACGGTGGCGACGAGGTCGACGCCGTCGGTGGTGCGGGCCCCGGCCGCCGCGGCCCGGACCGCCGCCTCGTCGGCGCCGAACGCCCCGGGGCGGGCCCCGGTGTCGCGCAGGTGCCGCGTCAGGCGTCGGGTGTCGATGCCGGCGATGGCCGGCACCCCGAAGTGCGCCAGCAGCCCGGGCAGATCACCGGTGCTGCGCCAGTTGCTCGGCCGCCGGGCCAGGTCGCGGACCACCACGCCCCGACAGAACGGCCGGGCGCTCTCGAAGTCGGCGTCGTTGACCCCGTAGTTCCCGATGTGCGGATAGGTGAACGTGATCATCTGCCCGGCGTAGCTCGGGTCGGTGACGATCTCCTGGTACCCCGAGAGCGAGGTGTTGAACACCACCTCCCCCACCGCCACGGCCGCCGGGTCGGTGACCTCCCCCTCGAAGGTCTCGCCGTCGTCGAGCACCAGCACTCCGTCGTGCATCGGGATTCCTCTCGTCGGGGTGGGGCTCACCGGGTCGCCGTTCCGTCGCGGACGACCACGTCACCGTGCAGCACCGTGTGCCGGACCTTGCCGGTGAGTCGGCGGCCGCCGTAGGGGGTGTTGCGGGCCCGGCTGGCCAGCCGGCCGGGGTCGACCTCCCAGCGCAGGGCGGGGTCGAAGACGCAGAGGTTGGCCGGCGCGTCGGCCGCGACCGGACCACCGTGGTGCCCGAGCCCGGCGATGGCGGCGGGGTTCCACGAGCAGGCGGCGAACGCCTGGACCGGGGTCAGCACCCCGGGCTCGACCAGCTCGTCCCACACCAGGGCCAGCGCCGTCTCCAACCCGAGCATCCCCGACGGCGCCTCGGCGAACGGCCGCTCCTTCGCCTCGGTCGGGTGGGGGGCGTGGTCGGTCGCGACGCAGTCGATGGTGCCGTCGGCCAGACCGGCCTTGATGGCGGCGAGGTCGGCCGCGGTGCGCAACGGCGGATTCACCTTGAAGAGCGGGTCGAACGATGCGCAGCACTCGTCCGTCAGCGTGAAGTGGTGGGGCGCCGCCTCGGCGGTGACCGCCAGACCACGCGCCTTGGCCTGGCGGACCAGTTCGACCGCGCCGGCGGTCGACACGTGCTGGAAGTGCACCCGGGCGCCGGTCAGACCCGCCAGGATCACGTCGCGCGCCACGATCACCTCCTCGGCGGCGGCCGGACGGCCCGGGATGCCGAGTCGGCTCGACCACTCCCCTTCGTGCATGGCGCCCCCCGCCACGAGGTCGGGGTCCTCGGCGTGCTGGGAGATGACCGCGCCCGGCAGCATCCGCGAGTACTCGAGCGCCCGACGCATCACCCCGGCGTCGGCGACGCAGTCCCCGTCGTCGGTGAACAGGCGCACCCCGAGGGCGTGCATCTCGCCGAGCGGGGCGAGCTCCTCACCCTTGCGCCCCCGGGTGATCGCTCCCGACGACGCGACCTCGCAACTGGCGTGGCGCGCCGCGGCCAGGACCGCCCGCACCACGATCGGGTCGTCGAGCGCCGGGGTGGTGTTGGGCATGGCGACGACCGCCGTGTACCCACCGAGGGCCGCCGCGCGCGCACCCGTCTCGATGGTCTCGGCCTCCTCCATCCCCGGCTCGCGCAGGTGCACGTGGACGTCGACCAGGCCGGGGGTGACGAGGCAGCCGCTCGCGTCGAGCACCTCGTCGCCCGACAATCCGGGGCCGACGTCCACCACGTGGCCGCCGCGGATCAGCACGTCGGAGACGCGCTCCCCCGCAGTGTCGAGCACCGTCCCGCCCTTGATCACCAGATCAGCCACGGCCCGTCGTCTCCCCTCCGGGGGCGTCCGCCCCGCCCGTCCCACCGAAACCCGTCCCACCGAAACCCGTCGCGCCGCCGGCCAGCAGCCGGTAGAGCACCGCCATGCGCACCGAGACGCCGTTGGCGACCTGCTCGAGGATCACCGAGCGCGGTCCGTCGGCCACCTCGGCGGCGATCTCGACGCCACGGTTCATCGGACCCGGGTGCATGATCAGGGCGTCGGGTCGCAGCCGCCGAGCGCGCTCCACCGTCAGTCCGAAGCGGTCCGTGTACTCCCGCAGCGACGGGAACCGCGACTGCGCCTGGCGCTCCCGCTGGATCCGGAGCATCACGATGGCGTCGAGGTCGGGCAGCAGGTCGTCGAGGTCGTGGCGCACGTCGACCGGCCAACCGGCGGTCGTCGACGGCAGCAGCGTGGGCGGTGCCACCAAGGTGACCCGGGCACCGAGTGCCGCGAAGGCCAGGGCGTCGGAGCGGGCCACGCGCGAGTGCAGGATGTCGCCGACGATCGCCACGTGGGCGCCGTCGAGTCGGGGTCCGAGGTGGGACCGCAGGGTGAAGGCGTCGAGCAGCGCCTGCGTCGGGTGCTGGTGGCAGCCGTCACCGGCGTTGACCACGTGGGCGTCGATCCAACCGGCGATGCGCCTCGGCGTGCCCGCCGCCTGGTGGCGGACCACCACGGCGTCGATCCCCATCGCCTCGATCGTCCGCACGGTGTCGCGCAGGGACTCGCCCTTGGCGATCGACGACGACGCCACCGAGAAGGCCATGACGTCGCACGACAGCCGCTTGGCCGCCGTCTCGAACGAGATGCGGGTCCGGGTGGAGTCCTCGTAGAACAGCGACACCACGACCTTGCCCCGCAGGGCGGGAACCTTCGGGATGTCCCGCCGCGTGACCTCGCGGAACGACTCCGCGAGGTCGAGGATCTCCTCGATCCCGGACCGGTCGAGGTCGGCGATCGACAGCAGGTGCCTCACGTCGCACCCCCTCCGGCACCGGCGGCGACCGGCGCCCAGAGCTCGATCCCGTCGTCGGTGTCGTCGGTCTCGCGCAGGCGCACCCGGACGTCCTCGGCCTCGGCGGTCGGGAGGTTCTTGCCGACGTAGTCGGCCCGGATCGGCAGCTCACGGTGGCCGCGGTCGACCAGGACCGCCAGCTGCACCGCCCGCGGTCGACCGAGCTCGGTCAGGGCGTCGAGCGCGGCGCGCACCGTGCGCCCGGTGAACAGGACGTCGTCGACCAGCACGACCACCCGGCCGGTGAGATCGACGGGGACCGCGGTCGGCCCGGCCGGCTGGACGGGGCGCAACGCGATGTCGTCCCGGAAGAACGCCACGTCGAGCGCCCCGGTGGGCACCTCGACGCCCTCGAAGGCGGCGATGGCGGCCGCCAGGCGGCGGGCGATCGCCACCCCCCGCGTGTACAGGCCCACCAGCACCACGTCGGTGGCGCCACGGTTGTGCTCGACGATCTCGTGGGCGATGCGGGTGTGCGCCCGGCGCAGGCCGTCGGCGTCGAGCACCCGGGTCCGCAGCACCATGTCGGTGGCGCCGACCCCGGACGGACGACGACCGCCCACCGGATCACCGGGAGCGGCCGTGGACACGGGTTCGGGCTGGGCGTCGCGACGCGGCATGGTCACCTCGTCCGTAGCGGCCTCACGGGACCCCCTTCACGGACGGAAGGAACCGTATCACGCGCCGACGCCGCGTCGGGGACCAGCGGCCCCCGGACGCGGCGTCGGTCCGAGCGAGTGGAACGGGGTCGGGTCAGCCGTTGGGCTTGTCGCCCGACGCCGCCGCCTTCGCCATGGCGTCGAGGCGGTCGATCATCCCCATGCGCTCCTGGCCGACCTCGGAGAACCGGGCCGTGATCTCGTCGGTGGTCCAGCGGCCGTCCTTGTCCATGGCCCGCACCTCGTGGGGCTGGTCCCAGACGGCGATGTGGCCGCCGTTGACGGTGTACACCTGGCCGGTCACCTCACGGGCGGCCGGGCCGAGCAGCCAGACCACCATCGGGGCGACGTCCTCGGGCTCACCCATCTGGAGCTCCATCGGGACCTGGCCCGACATGCGGCTCTTGGCCACCGGGGCGATGCAGTTCGCGGTGACGTCGTACTTGTACATGCCGACCGCCGCGCTGCGGCACAGCGACACGATGCCGCCCTTGGCCGCCGAGTAGTTGGCCTGCGCCACCGAGCCGGCGAACGCACCGGAGGTGAAGCCGATCATCGTGCCCGACTTCTGCGCCCGGAAGATGGGGGCGGCGGCCCGGAACACCGTGAACGTGCCCTTGAGGTGGGTCTCGATCACCGGGTCCCACTCGTCCTCACCCATGTTGAACAGCATGCGCTCCCGCAGGATGCCCGCGACGCACACCACACCGTCGATGCCACCGAAGGTGTCGACGGCGGTCTGGACGATGCGCGCCCCGCCCTCCATCGTGGTGACCGTGTCGGCCACCGCCACCGCGTTGCCGCCGGCGGCCTGGATCTCGGCGACGACGGCGTCGGCCACCTCGCTGCTCGGATCGTTGCCGTCCATGCTCACGCCGTAGTCGGCGACGACCACGTTGGCGCCGGCCTCGGCGCAGGCGATGGCGACCGCGCGGCCGATCCCGCGTCCGGCGCCGGTGACGGCGATGGTGAGCCCGTCGAGGTAACCCATGGGTGTTCGTCCTTTCGAATGGGGGCCGATCGGCCCGGGAGGAAGTTAGTCGTCGGTGCCGTCGAGCGGCAGCGTCGCCAGCATCGTCTCGACCAGCGCCCCCTGCAGCCCCGAGAGCCAGGCGTACACGGCCTGCTCGGCGGCCTGCGGGTCGGCGGGGTCGATCCGGGTGAAGTCGGACTCGTCGGTCACCCCGAGCAGGGTCCCGAGCGTCAGGCGGGCGTCGTTGAGGACCTGGATCCACACGTCGACGTCGGCCGGCCCGAGCGTCACCCGCCAGCGCCGACCCTTCGCCTCGCCGCCGTCGAGGCCGGCCACGAGTCGGTCGAGGCCGTCGAGCCGGTCGCGCAGGATCTCCGGGTGGACCGCGGCGCGCCAGTCGTCCTCGGCCCGGTCCTCCGTCGGGTCGAGGTACGCCCGCGGGAACAGCCGGTCGCGCACCGGGTCGACCCGGTCGAGCGCCTCGGGCGAGTCGGGCAGGTAGCGCGAGCGCAGCAGGTCGGGAACCTGACGCAGGACCTCGACCTCGGCGCCCTCGAAGGTGCAGATCGCGCCCCCGTCGGGGCTCCCCACGAACTTCACGACGGGTGCTCCATGGTCGCCCACAGGCCGTGGGCGTGCAACCGGGCCACGTCGGCCTCGCACTTCTCCCGGCTCCCCTCCGCCACCACCGCCTTGCCCTCGTGGTGCACGGCGAGCATCAGCCGGGTCGCCTTCTCGCGCGAGTACCCGAACAGCTTCTGGAGCACCAGCACGACGTAGGCCATCAGGTTGACGGGGTCGTTCCAGACCACGACGATCCACGGCTTGTCGGTCGTGACCCGACCGTCGACGATCGGCTCCTCGACCTCCACCGGCGCGGTCGACGCCAGCCCGCTCACGCGCTGCGGACCCGTTCGGCGATCCGCGAAAGCAGGCCGTTGACGAACCGGCCCGAGTCCTTGGTCGAGTACTCCTGGGCCAGCTCGACCGCCTCGCTGATGACCGTGGCCGACGTCAACTCGGGGTGCCAGGCCAACTCGTAGGCACCCATCCGCAGCAGCGCACGGTCGACGGCCGGCATGCGCTCCACGGCCCAGTGCTCCGAGTACTCGGCGAGCCAGGCGTCGATCTCGGCACGGTGGGCGTCGACGCCCTCGACCAGGTCGACGGCGTAGGGATCGGGCGCGACCGGCTGCTCGGCGAGGACCACCCCGGCGCCGAGGCCGCGGGTCTCGCACTCGTAGCACAGGCCGAGGGCACGTTCGCGTGCCTCACGCCGGGTGGCCATCGTCGGGACCGCGACCGGGCGTCAGGCTCGGGCGAGGTACTCGCCCGAGCGGGTGTCGACCTTGATCCGCTCACCGGTCTCGATGAACAGCGGCACCTGGACGACGAGCCCGGTCTCGACCGTGGCCGGCTTGCGGGCGCCCGACACGCGGTCGCCCTGCACGCCCGGCTCGGTCTCGGTGATGGTGAGCTCGACCGATGCCGGGAGCTCCACGCCGACCACCGCGTCGTTGTAGATCGGCAGGACGACGGTGTCGCCCTCCTTGATGTAGCTGACGGCGTCGCCGAGGTCGTTGGGGCTGACCTGGATCTGGTCGTAGTTCTGGTTGTCCATGAAGACGTAGTCGGTGCCCTCGCGGTAGAGGTACTGCATCTCGCGCTTGTCGATGACGGCGAGGGGCACCTTCTCGTCGGCCCGGAAGGTGCGCTCGATCACGGCACCGGTCCGGAAGTTCTTGAGCTTGGTGCGCACGAAGGCGCCGCCCTTGCCCGGCTTGACGTGCTGGAACTCGACGACGGTCATCAGACCCTCGGGGAGGTTCAGCGACATGCCGTTCTTGAGATCGTTGGTGGAGACGCTCACGTGTCGGCCTCTCGGGAGTGGTCAGACGACCAGGTGCTTGGGGAACTCGGTCAGGGCCTCCGCCGCGTCCTCGGTGACCACGAGGGTGTCCTCGATCCGAACTCCGCCGACCCCCGGGAGGTACACGCCGGGCTCGACCGTGACGACGTCGCCGGGCTGCACGGTACCAGCCGCCGTCCGGGCGACCCGGGGAGCCTCGTGGATCTCGAGGCCCACCCCGTGGCCGGTGCCGTGGGAGAACGCCTCGCCGAACCCGGCGGCGTCGATGACCGCCCGGGCGGCGCCGTCGATCGCGGCCAGGTCGGCGCCCGGCGCCACCGCCGCCCGTCCGGCGGTCTGGGCCGCGAGCACGGTGTCCCAGACGTGGACGGCGTCGGGCGACGGTGCGCCGACGCTCACGGTGCGCGTCATGTCGGAGCAGTAGCCGTCGACGATGCAGCCGAAGTCGATCACGA
>JAFMJM010000115.1 GCA_017853455.1 Acidimicrobiia bacterium
GCCGGAGCGGGTCGGAGCCGACGGCACCGGGTCGGAGACCGGGATGACGATGCCGCCGCGGGGGGATACTCCCCTTCTCGTATGTGAACTCAGATTACCGAAACCCACCTCTGTTGTCAAGCATTCCCGTCAACCCCGTTGTTTGGGTGATTGTGGGGCCTCTGGCCCCCACAATCACCCAAACAACGGGGTGGGGGCCGGGGCCGTGGGAGTGGGGGCCGGTCAGCCGAGGACGAGGACGGGCACGGGGCCGTAGTCGAACGCCAGGGCTGCGGGGCGCTTCAGGAGCGAGGTCCGGACCTGTTGGTAGCGGCGCACGGCGGCGTCGAAGGCGCGGACGTCGGCGCCCGGGACCACGGCGCTGTCGAAGGCGGCGAAGGCCTGGGTCACCCCGGCGTCGGCGCTGAGCCGGGGCGACGCCGCGACGTCGGCCCGGATCCGGGCGGCCTGGCCCTCGAGGGCGTTGGCGGTGCCGGCCTCGCCGCCCGGGTCGTCGCCCCGGGCCGCCAGGGCCCGCCACTGGTCGAGGGAGCCCCGCAGCTCGGTCACCGCCGCCCGGTCGCCGACCCCGGCGGCGGTGAGGGCCGTCGGGAGCTGGCCCAGCGCCGTGTACCGGGCCCCGAGCGGGGCCCGCAGCGTGGCCCACCGGGCGTCGACCTCCCGGCGGGCGTCGCGCACGGGGGGCCGGCCGGTCACCACGACGGCTCCGATCCCGGCGGCGACGAGCGCCAGCAACGCAACGAGGAGGAGGAGGCGCCGCAGCATGGCGGTTCCGACCGTACCGTCGGTCCGGCCGGTGGCCGTGGAATCGGCTGGGCGGAGCCATGGGGGCGCCGGTACGCTCGCCGTTCCGCAGCCGGGCCAACGACGTCCCTCTGCGTCCACCCGCACCCGCCCGATCCCGATCGGCGGGTGTCCGCGGGCAACCGCCCGCAACCGGAGCGTCCCGCACGGGACCGACGTGGATGAGAGCAGAGATGGACCGCACCGCCCCGGCCGCCCGGCCGACCCCGTTCAGCGCCGTTCCCGCCGCCTTCGGCCTCTACGACCCGCGCTTCGAGCACGACGCGTGCGGCGTCTCGTTCGTCGCCGACGTCAAGGGGCGCCGCAGCCGCGCCATCGTCGAGACCGCGCTCGGTGCCCTGTGCCGCCTCGACCACCGCGGCGCGTCGGGGGCCGAGGTCAACACCGGCGACGGTGCCGGGATCCTCGTCCAGATGCCCGACGCCTTCCTGCGGGCGGTCACCCCGTTCGACCTGCCCGAGGCCGGGGCCTACGGCGCGGGCATGGCGTTCCTGCCGGCCGACGACGCCGTCGCCGACCGGGTCCGCGGCGAGATCGACGCCCTGGCGGCCGACGAGGGCCTGCGGGTCGTCGGCTGGCGGCGGGTGCCGGTCGACGCCTCGATGATCGGCCCCACGGCGCACAGCGTCATGCCGAGCTTCTGGCACTGCTTCGTCACCGACCCGGCCGGCGCGACGGGCATCGACCTCGACCGCATCCTGTTCGTGCTGCGCAAGCGCTGCGAGCACGAGCTCTCCGAGCCGGTGTACTTCCCGAGCCTGTCGAGCCGCACGATCGTCTACAAGGGGATGCTCACCACCCCCCAGCTCGGCGAGTTCTTCCCCGACCTGGCCGACGAGCGGATGGAGTCGGCGCTGGCGCTCGTGCACAGCCGCTTCTCCACCAACACGTTCCCGTCGTGGCCGCTGGCGCACCCGTACCGCTACGTCGCGCACAACGGCGAGATCAACACCCTCCAGGGCAACCGCAACTGGAGCCGGGCGCGCGAGTCGCTCATGGCGACGCCGCTGATCCCCGGCCTCGAGCGGGCGTTCCCGATCGTGACGCCCGGAGCGTCCGACACCGCGTCGTTCGACGAGTGCCTCGAGCTGCTGCACCTCGGTGGCCGACCGCTGTGGCACGCCGTCTTGATGATGATCCCCGAGGCGTGGGAGAACCACGCCACGATGTCGTCGGAGAAGCGGGCGTTCTACCGGTACCACTCGTCGCTGATGGAGCCGTGGGACGGTCCGGCGTCGATCGCCTTCACCGACGGCACGGTCATCGGCGCCGTGCTCGACCGCAACGGTCTGCGGCCGAGCCGCTGGTGGGTCACCGACGACGACCTCGTGATCATGGCCAGCGAGGCCGGCGTGGTCGACGTCGACCCGGCCAAGGTGGTGCGCAAGGGCCGGCTCCAGCCCGGGAAGATGTTCCTGATCGACACGGCGAAGGGCCGCATCGTCGGCGACGAGGAGATCAAGGCCGAGTTGGCCGCCGCCGCCCCCTACGCCGAGTGGTGCGAGCAGGGTCTCGTCCAGCTCGACGACCTGCCCGAGCGGGAGCACGTCGTCCACTCCCACGAGTCGGTGGTCCGGCGCCAGCAGACCTTCGGCTACACCCACGAGGAGCTCAAGCTGCTCGTCGCGCCGATGGCCAAGAACGGGGCCGAGGCGATCGGGTCGATGGGCACCGACACGCCCATCGCCGTCCTGTCCGACCGGTCGCGCATGCTGTTCGACTACTTCGCGCAGCTCTTCGCCCAGGTCACCAACCCGCCGCTCGACGCCATCCGCGAGGAGCTGGTGACGTCGCTGTCGTCGACCATCGGTCCCGAGTCCAACCTGCTCGAGCCCGGACCGCAGTCGTGCCGCCAGATCGAGCTGCCGTTCCCGATCATCGACAACGACGAGCTCGCCGCCATCATCCACATGGACGACGAGGGCGACTACCCCGAGTTCCGGGCGCACGTCGTCTCGGGTCTCTACCGGGTCGCCGGCGGCGGTGCCGCGCTGCGCGAGGCGATGGACCGCGTCCGACACGAGACGTCGGCGGCGATCGCCGACGGCGCCCGGATCATCGTGCTCTCCGACCGCGATTCCGACGCCGAGTGGGCGCCGATCCCGTCGCTGCTGCTCGTGTCGGGGGTGCACCACCACCTCATCCGTGAGAAGTCGCGGACCCGGGTCGGGCTGGTCGTCGAGTCCGGTGACGCCCGCGAGGTGCACCACATGGCACTGCTCCTCGGATTCGGCGCCGGCGCGGTCAACCCGTACCTGGCGTTCGAGACGGTCGAGGACCTCATCCGCGGCGGGCTCTACGGCCTCGGCGGTGTCGACCCGCACAAGGCGGTCAAGAACTACATCAAGGCGTGCGGCAAGGGCGTCCTGAAGATCATGTCGAAGATGGGCATCTCGACCGTGGCGTCGTACTGCGGCGCCCAGGTGTTCGAGGCCATCGGGCTCGGACGCGAGCTCGTCGACGAGTACTTCACCGGCGCGGTGTCGCGCCTCGGTGGCATCGGGCTCGACGAGCTCGCCGCCGAGGTCGCGGTCCGTCACCGCCGGGCCTACCCCGACCGTCCCGACGAGCTCGCCCACCGTGACCTCGAGTGGGGTGGCGAGTACCAGTGGCGTCGCGAGGGTGAGTACCACCTGTTCAACCCCGAGACGGTGTTCAAGCTGCAGCACGCGACCCGGGCCAAGCGCTTCGACGTGTTCCGCGAGTACTCCCGGGCCGTCGACGACCAGTCGACCCGGCTGGCCACCCTGCGCGGGTTGTTCACCTTCAAGGAGGGCCTGCGTCCGCCGGTGCCCGTCGACGAGGTCGAGCCGGTCTCCGAGATCGTGAAGCGGTTCGCCACCGGCGCGATGTCGTACGGGTCGATCTCGAGCGAGGCGCACGAGACGCTGGCCATCGCCATGAACCGCCTGGGTGGCAAGTCCAACACCGGCGAGGGCGGCGAGGACCCGGAGCGGTTCGTGCCCGACGCCAACGGCGACCTCCGCCGCTCGGCGATCAAGCAGGTGGCGTCGGGTCGGTTCGGGGTGACGTCGGAGTACCTCGTCAACGCCGACGACATCCAGATCAAGATGGCCCAGGGCGCCAAGCCCGGTGAGGGCGGTCAGCTGCCCGGCGGCAAGGTCTACCCGTGGATCGCCAAGACGCGGCACTCCACTCCGGGCGTGGGGCTCATCAGCCCGCCGCCGCACCACGACATCTACTCCATCGAGGACATCAAGCAGCTCATCCACGACCTGAAGAACGCCAACCCCGACGCCCGCGTCCACGTGAAGCTGGTGGCCGAGGTCGGGGTGGGTACGGTCGCGGCCGGCGTGGCCAAGGCGCACTCCGACGTCGTGCTCATCTCGGGTCACGACGGCGGTACCGGTGCCTCGCCGCTCACGTCGGTCAAGCACGCCGGCGCCCCGTGGGAGCTCGGCCTGGCCGAGACCCAGCAGACGCTGGTGCGCAACGGTCTGCGCGACCGCATCTACGTCCAGGTCGACGGCCAGCTCAAGACCGGTCGCGACGTCGTGATCGCCGCGCTGCTCGGTGGCGAGGAGTTCGGCTTCGCCACCGCGCCGCTCGTGGTGAGCGGCTGCGTGATGATGCGGGTGTGCCACCTCGACACCTGCCCGGTGGGGGTCGCCACCCAGAACCCCGAGCTGCGCAAGCGGTTCTCGGGCAAGCCCGAGTTCGTCGAGACGTTCTTCGAGTACATCGCCGAGGAGGTGCGCGAGCTGCTGGCCGCCCTGGGCTTCCGCTCCATCGCCGAGGCGGTCGGTCACGCCGAGGTGCTCGACACCCGTGCCGCCGTCGACCACTGGAAGGCCCACGGCCTCGACCTGTCGCCGATCCTGGCGGAGGCCGAGAACCCCTACGAGGGGCAGGGCCGGCTGCGCACGCGCGGCCAGGACCACGGCCTCGAGCGGGCGCTCGACCAGGAGCTGATCCGCCTCGCCGCCCCGGCGATCGAGTCGGGGACGCCGGTCGAGATCGAGTTGCCGATCACCAACGTCAACCGCACGGTGGGCACGATGCTCGGGGCGGCGGTCACCCGGACCTGGGGTGGCGCCGGTCTGCCCGACGACACCATCCGCATCCGGTTCCGCGGCTCGGCGGGCAACTCGTTCGGTGCGTTCGTGCCGTCGGGCATCACGCTGCGGCTCGAGGGTGACGCCAACGACTTCACCGGCAAGGGCCTGTCGGGTGGGCGCATCGTCGTCCACCCCGACCGGGCCGCCACGTTCACGGCCGAGGACAACATCATCGCCGGCAACGTGGCGCTCTACGGCGCCACGCAGGGCGAGGCGTACTTCCGGGGCCAGGTGGGCGAGCGGTTCTGCGTCCGCAACTCGGGCGCCACCGCGGTGGTCGAGGGCGTCGGTGACCACGGCTGCGAGTACATGACGGGTGGCCGGGTCGTGGTGCTCGGTCCGACCGGGCGCAACTTCGCGGCCGGGATGTCGGGCGGCATCGCCTACGTCTACGACCCCGACGACACGTTCGCGGCCCTGGTCAACTACGAGCTGGTCGACCTCGTGCCGCTCGACGACGACGACCGCGAGTGGCTGCGGGCGACGGTCGAGCGCCACCGGGAGCTCACCGGCTCCGACGTCGCCGACCGGATCCTGGCCCAGTGGGGCTCCGAGATCGGGTCGTTCCGAAAGGTCATGCCCGAGGACTACCAGCGCGTGCTCAACGTGGTGAAGGAGTGCGTGGCGGCCGGACTCTCCGAAGCGGAGACCGACGTGCGAGTGATGGAGAGCGCTCATGGGTGAGACGACCGGATTCATGAAGTGGGAGCGCCAGACGCCGACCCGGCGTCCGGTGCCCGTGCGCCTGCGCGACTGGCGTGAGGTCTACGAGCCGTTCCCGCGCGAGACGCTCCAGACCCAGGCCGGGCGCTGCATGGACTGCGGCATCCCGTTCTGCAACAACGGCTGCCCGCTGGGCAACCTCATCCCCGACTGGAACGACCTCGTCTACCGCGACCACTGGCGTGACGCGATCGAGCGGTTGCACGCCACCAACAACTTCCCCGAGTTCACGGGTCGGCTGTGCCCGGCGCCGTGCGAGTCGGCCTGCGTGGTCGGGATCAACCAGGACCCGGTCGCCATCAAGCAGGTCGAGGTCGAGATCATCGAGCGCGCCTTCGACGAGGGGTGGATCGCACCCCAGCCGCCCGAGGTCCGCACCGGCAAGAAGGTCGCCGTCGTCGGGTCGGGCCCGGCCGGACTGGCCGCCGCCCAGCAGCTCACCCGCGCCGGGCACTCGGTCGTGGTCTTCGAGCGGGCCGACAGGCCCGGCGGGCTGCTGCGCTACGGCATCCCCGAGTTCAAGATGGAGAAGCGGATCCTCGACCGGCGCCTCGAGCAGATGACGGCCGAGGGAACCGAGTTCCGCTGCAACGTCGAGGTCGGGGTCGACGTCGACGTGGCGGCGCTGCGGGCCGAGTTCGACGCCATCGTCCTGGCCGGCGGTGCCACCGCCTGGCGCGACCTCGACATCCCCGGGCGCGAGCTCGGCGGGATCCACCAGGCGATGGAGTACCTGCCGGGTGCCAACCGGGTGCAGCTCGGCGACCTCGACGCGCCGCCCGTCACCTCCGAGGGCAAGCGGGTCGTGATCATCGGCGGCGGCGACACCGGCGCCGACTGCCTCGGCACCGCCCACCGTCAGGGTGCGGTGTCGGTGCACCAGTTCGAGATCATGCCCCGACCGCCCGAGACCCGCGCCCCGGTGAACCCGTGGCCGACGTTCGCCAACGTCTTCAAGGTGACCTCGGCGCACGAGGAGGGTGGGGAGCGCGTCTACAGCGTCAACACCGAGCGGTTCGTGGGTGACGCCGACGGCAACGTCCGGGCGCTCGTGGCGCACCAGGTCGAGATGGTCGACGGTCAGTTCCGCAAGGTCGAGGGCTCCGACTTCGAGCTGCCCTGTGAGCGGGTGTACCTGGCCATGGGCTTCGTCGGCCCCGAGCGCGAAGGCATGCTCGCCGACCTCGGGGTCGGCCTCGACCCGCGCGGCAACGTGGCCCGGGACGACGCCTTCATGACCGACGTCGCCGGGGTGTTCGCCTGCGGCGACATGGGTCGCGGACAGAGCCTCATCGTGTGGGCGATCGCCGAGGGTCGATCCTGCGCCGCGGGGGTCGACCGCTTCCTGATGGGCGACACGCTGCTCCCGGCACCCATCGCCCCCACCGCCCGCCCGCTGGTCTGATCCACGCCGCCCCAGAGGTCGGGCGCCGGCCGTGACGGCCGCGGCCGTGCCCGGTCCTGGACCGCGTGCGCGGTGCGGTGGCTGGGCTCGGGGTGGTGGTCGCGGTGGCGGTGGCCGGATGGTGGCTCGGCACCGTCGACCGGTCGGCGTCGCCATCGGTCCGGGTCGTCGAGGTCGTCGACGGCGACACGATCGTGGTCGCCCGGGCCGACGGGCCGACCGAGATCGTGCGCATCCTGGGCGTCGACACCCCCGAGACGGTGCATCCGACGAAGGGGGTCGAGTGCTTCGGCCCCGAGGCGTCGGCGTTCACCAAGGCCCACCTGACCGGGGCGGTGGTGCGCCTCGAGTCCGACACGGTGGCGCGCGACGTCTACGGCCGTCGGCTGGCGTACGTGTACGTCCG
>JAFMJM010000116.1 GCA_017853455.1 Acidimicrobiia bacterium
TGTTTGGGTGATTGTGGGGCCTCTGGCCCCCACAATCACCCAAACAACGGGGTTGGTCAGATCTCGAGCGGCTCGTGCTCGATCTGCTCGACCAGGTCGGCGAGGGCGTCGTCGGGGATGCCGTCGCGGACGCGCCGCACGAGGAACCAGGCCATGAACGCCGCCGCCACGAGCGAGCCGCCCACGAAGCCCAACTCGACCCGCAGGAAGAGCTCGTGGGCGGTGAGCACGGCCACCAGCCAGAACACGGCGTTGCCGATGATCCAGGCGTAGGTCGCCTTGGCGTGACCGAGCACGGCGATGAGGGCCTGGGCGAGCGTGAGGGCCAGGATGAACATCCCGCTGCCCGCCGCCAGCAGCGCCAGGTCGCGTGCGCCGAGGACGAACTTGGAACCGAAGAGGATCTCGCCGGCGGTCGGGCCGAGCACGTAGCCCCCGACCACGCCGAGCACGGCGATCCCCAGCACGATCATCACCAGCTTGCGCACCCCGGCCAGGAAGTCCTGGTGCCGGCCGGCGCCCACGAGGCCCGCCAACTTCGGGAGCAGGGCCGCCTGCACCGCCTGGAACAGCAGGATCGGGATGCGGGCGAGGAAGAACCCGACGATGAAGTCGGCGGCGATGTCGCGCTGTGACGGCTCGGCGAGGACCAGGATCCCGATGATCGGGGCGTACGAGAGCAGCTGCGAGAAGATCGAGCCGGTGAAGAGCCAGCCGAGGTTCGTCGACAGCTCCGACCAGGGAGCCTCGGGGCCGGGCTCGAGCAGCCCGTGCTGGCGGATCAGCGACGTCAGGGCGGCCAGCACCGGGGGGATCGCGAAGCAGAGTCCGTAGACGAGCAGGTTGTCGACGCCCAGCGCGTAGAGCACCGCGCAGGGGAGCATCCGGTAGAGGCCCTCGCTGGCCAGGATGAGTCCGTACGGGCCGAAGCGCCCGTTGCCCGACAGCGTGCCGCGGGTCAGGTGCTGCACGGCGTAGGTGGCCAGCGCGATCAACAGACACGGCAGCAGCACGAACTTGTCGTGGAACATGGAGTGCGCGAGGCCGTCACCGCCGAGGGCCCGCAGCACGACCTCGGCCCCCACGATGACGGCGATCAGGGCGCCGCACAGGAGCGCGCCCGCCGCCGCCGCCCGGCGCACCACCGGCCCGCCGCCGAGCCCCTGGGCCCGCCGGTGGGCGATCGCCCGGCCGACCTCCTGCTCGAGGGGCAGGAAGAACCCGGGGGCGAGCACGAAGGCGATCACCCACAGGCCGTTGAGGGCGGTGTAGTCGGCCTTGGGGAGGGCCCGGAAGGCCAGGATCTGGAACCCGTAGGCGGTGATGCCCGAGACCACCAGGCCGACGCCGACGGCGTAGGTGCCCTCGGGGAGGGACCGCTTGGCCACGTCGACGATCCGTTGCACTCGGCTGCTCATGGAGGAGTGGTCGCTCCGGGCTCGGGGGATGGGGACCGACGCAGCGGCCCGACCATAATGCCCACCCATCAGCACCCGGCTGCTCATCCTCCTGGCTGCGCTGTGCGCCGTCGTGATCCTGGCCGCCTCGGCGGTCCAGATCCTCATGGCCCGGTGACCCCCCGTCGGGGGCCGCTCCGGGGGCCGGACCGACGACCGGCGCGTGGCCGCGGGCGCCCGGGGGAGCACTTCGGTCCCGCCGGTGCGACAATGCAGGGACACCCGCCCGAGCCCGAGGAGCCCCGGTGAGCGAACGTGTGGACGTGGTGGTCCTGGGAGGCGGGCCCGGTGGCTACGCCGCCGCCCTGTACGCCGGGGCGGCCGGCCTGTCGGTCGCGTTGATCGAGGAGGACCGCGTCGGCGGGACCTGCCTCCACCGGGGCTGCGTGCCCGCCAAGGAGCTGCTCCAGACCGCCGAGGTGCTGCGCACGGTGCGCGGCGCCGGGGAGTTCGGGGTGGCCGCCGGCACGCCGGTGCTCGACCTGGCGGTGAGCCAGGTGCGCAAGCAGCAGATCGTCGACAAGCTCGCGAAGGGCGTCGAGGGGCTCCTCAAGGCCCGGACGGTCACGACCGTCGCCGGGCGCGGTGAGGTGGTCGACGGGCCGGGTCGGGTGGTCCGGGTCGGCGACCGCGACATCGCGGGCGACGCCCTCGTGCTCGCCACCGGTTCGTCGCCGCGTCCGCTGCCGGGGCTCGACTTCGACGGACGGCGCATCCTGTCGTCCGACCACGTGCTGACCCTCGAGGCGGTCCCACCGCGGGTGCTCGTCGTCGGCGGGGGTGCCATCGGGTGTGAGTTCGCGTCGATGCTCGCCGACTACGGGAGCGCGGTGACGCTGGTCGAGACGCTGCCCCGACTCCTCGCCGCCGCCGACGAGCAGGTCTCGGAGTTCGTGCTCCGGCGGTTCACCCGTCGCGGCATCACCGTCCACACCGGCGCGACGCTGCGGGCGATCGACGGGCTCGACGCCCTCACGGTCACGTTCGCCGGCGCCGACGGTGCCGAGCAGTCGGTCGAGGTCGACGCCGTCGTGGTGAGCGTCGGCCGGGCACCCCGGACCCACGGACTCGGGCTCGAGGCGGCGGGGATCGCCCTCACCGACTCCGGGCACGTGGCGGTCGACCCGTTCCTGCGCACCTCGGTGCCGGGCGTGTTCGCCGTCGGCGACATCGTGCCCACTCCGCAGCTGGCGCACGTGGCGTTCGCCGAGGCGATCGTGGCCGTGAAGACGATTCTGGGTGAGGACGTCGCCCCGATCGACCACGACAAGGTCCCGTGGGCCATCTACTCGCACCCCGAGGTGGCGTGGGCGGGGCTGACCGAGGCCGCCGCCCGGGCGCGCGGCCTCGACGTCACGACGTCGGTCCACCGCTTCGGCGGCAACAGCCGGGCGCTGATCGTGGGGGAGCCCGAGGGGTTCGTGAAGTTGGTCGCCGATCCGGCGGGCACGCTGCTCGGGGCCCACATCGTCGGTCCGTGGGCCACCGAGTTGATCGCCGAGGGCTACCTGGCGGTCAACTGGGAAGCCACGGCCGCCGACATCGGTTCACTCGTCCACGCGCACCCCACCCTGTCGGAGCTGTTCGGCGAGTCCGCCATGGCGCTGACCGGGCGCGGCCTGCACGGATGACCTGAGGAGCACCATGGACGTCGCGATGCCCCAGCTCGGCGAGACGGTCACCGAGGGAACGATCACGCGTTGGTGCAAGGCGATCGGCGACCGGGTCGGGCCCGACGACGTGCTCTTCGAGGTCTCGACCGACAAGGTCGACTCGGAGGTGCCGGCGCCGGGGGCCGGGGTGCTGACCGAGATCCGGGTGCCGGTCGGAGAGACGGTGGCCGTGGGCACGGTGCTGGCGGTCATCGCCGCGGCCGATACCGCTGCACCCGCCGCCGCGTCCGCCGCCGCCCCGGCGGCCGCTCCTCCCGCTCCTTCCCCTCCGCCTGCGGCTCCCGTGGCGCCTGCTTCGCCTCCCGTGGCCCCTCCCACTCCTGCAGCGGCTCCCGAGGCTCCCGTGGCCCCTCCCGCTCCCGCCGCTCCGGTGGCGTCGTCGGGCGCCGACCGCCGGCTCACCTCGCCGGTGGTGCGGCGCCTCCTGGCCCAGCACGGGCTGACCGCCGACGAGGTGCCCGGCACCGGTGAGGGTGGGCGGATCACCCGCCGCGACGTCGAAGCGGTGATCGACGCCCGCGGGCCCGTCCCGGTGGCCGCTCCGGCCCCGGCCCCGTCCGCGGCCCCCGCTTCTCCCGCCACCCCGACGGTGGCTGCGGTCGCCGCGACGCCCACCACCGCGGTCGGGCCTCCGGTACGGGTCGAGCCGCTCAGCGTCATGCGGCGGCGCATCGGTGAGCACATGGTCGCGTCGCAGGCGACGTCGGCGCACGCCTACACGTCGGTCGAGGTCGACTTCGAGCGGGTGGTCCGCGCCCGCGCCGCACACCGCGAGGCCTGGAAGGAGCGCGAGGGGTTCTCGCTCACGTTCCTGCCGTTCATCGTGCGGGCGGTCTCCGACGTGTTCGACCGGTTCCCGGTCGTGAACGCGAGCATCGACGGCGAGTCCGTCGTGCTGCACCCGTCGCTCCACCTGTCGGTGGCCGTCGACCTCGACTTCCAGGGGTTGATCACCCCGGTGGTGCGCGACGCCGACGGCAAGCGTCTGCGGCTCATCGCCCGGGAGATCAACGACCTCGCCACGCGGTCGCGGGGCAAGCGCCTCTCGCCCGACGAGATCCTGGGTGGCACGTTCACGATCACGAACCCAGGTCCGTACGGCACCTACCAGACGCTCGCGATCATCAACCAGCCCCAGGTGGCGATCCTCTCGACCGACGGCATCGCGAAGCGGGCCGTGGTGATCGAGGGCCCCGACGGTGGTGACGCCATCGCGATCCGGCACACCGGCCTGTTGACCCTCGGGTGGGACCACCGGGCCTTCGACGGCGCGTACGCCGCCGCGTTCCTCGGCGCCGTGCGCGAGGTGCTCGAGACCCGCGACTGGGAGACCGAGCTCGAGTGAGCACGCTCCGTGTCCGCCGGCTCGGCCGGGTCTTGTTCGCCGAGGCCGACGACCTGCAGCGCGCGTTGCAGCGCTCGTCCGACGACTACCTCGTCCTGTGCGAGCACCCGGCCGTCTACACGCTCGGGACCACCGCCGACCCGGCCCACGTGCTCGTGCCACCCGCCGGGGTGGGTGCCGACCTGGCGTACACCGACCGGGGCGGTGACGTCACCTTCCACGGACCGGGGCAGCTCGTCGCCTATCCGATCATCACGTTGCCCGAGTGGCGCGACGGACGCGCCGACGCCGTGGCCCACGTCCGCATGCTCGAGGACGTGCTGATCGAGGTGTGCGCCGACCTCGGTGTGACGGCCCACACCGTCGAGGGCCTGACCGGCGTGTGGGTCGGCGACGAGAAGATCGCGGCGATCGGGGTGAAGGTCTCGGGGCGGCGGACCCGTCACGGAGTGGCGCTCAACGTCGATCCCGACCTCACCATGTTCGACCACATCGTGCCCTGCGGGATCCGCGACCGGGGCGTGACCTCGCTCGCCCGGGTCCTGGGCGCCACCCCCGACCCGGTCGTCGTCGAGGACGCCCTGGTGGCGCGCCTGGCCCGGCGGCTCGGGCTCCGGGTCGAGGAGCAGGCCGTGACCCCGCCGGCCCGGGCCGTGGCGGCCACGGTGGTCGGGGCGGGTCCGGCGCCCGCCGCCGAGGTGGCGCCGTCGGCCACGTCCGGGCGTCTCCTGGCCCGCCTGTCGGCCGCCGGGGTGGAGATCCCGCCGAGCGATCCGACGTTCCGCCGTCCGGAGTGGATGCGGGTCAAGGCCGACCTGGGGGAGAACTTCCGGTCGACGAAGCGACTCATGCGGAGCCTCGACCTGGTCACGGTCTGCGAGGAGGCGGGCTGTCCCAACATCTACGAGTGCTGGGCCGACCGCACCGCGACGTTCATGATCCTCGGTGAACGCTGTACCCGGGCGTGCGGGTTCTGCCTGGTCGACACCCGCCACCCGCTGGCCCCCGACGCCGACGAGCCCGCCCGGGTGGCCGACGCCGTTGCCAC
Organism: Acidimicrobiia bacterium; assembly: GCA_017853455.1. Classification (GTDB taxonomy): domain Bacteria; phylum Actinomycetota; class Acidimicrobiia; order IMCC26256; family PALSA-555; genus CAIUKV01. Next base: position 5,524 of record JAFMJM010000116.1, read on the forward strand.
CCTGGGCCTCGAGCACGCCGTGATCACCAGCGTCGCCCGCGACGACCTGCCCGACGGCGGTGCGGAGCACTTCGCCCGCACCATCCGCGCCGTGCGCGACCGGATGCCCCGCACCTCGATCGAGGTGCTCATCCCCGACTGCAAGGGTGACGCCGAGGCACTCCGGGTGATCCTCGACGCCGTTCCCGACGTGGTCAACCACAACCTCGAGACCGTGGCCCGCCTCCAGCGGGCCGTGCGTCCCAACGCCGGGTACGCGCGATCGCTCACGCTGCTGGCCCGCACGCACGCCGCCGGCCTGGTCGCCAAGTCGGGGCTGATCGCCGGCCTGGGGGAGACGACCGACGAGATGCGCGCGGCGATCACCGACCTGCGCAACGTCGGCGTGGAGATCCTCACCGTCGGCCAGTACCTCCAGCCCTCCCCGCAGCACGCCCCGGTGGCGCGCTGGTGGACGCCCGACGAGTTCGCCGAGCTGCGCGCCTTCGCCGAGGGGCTCGGCTTCGCCCACGTGGAGTGCGGCCCGCTCGTGCGGTCGAGCTACCACGCCAAGCGGGCGGTCGACGCCGCGGCCGATCCGGCGGACGCCGCACCGGCGGCGAGCGCCGGATGAGCCGGCAACTCGACGGCATCTCCGACGAGCTGGCCGCGTTCCTCGAGGCGCAGCCGGTCTTCTTCGTGGCGACGGCTCCCGACGACCCCGACGGGCTCGTCAACTGCTCGCCCAAGGGGCTCGACACGTTCCGGGTCCTCGACCACCACACGGTGGCGTACCTCGACCTGACGGGGAGCGGCGTCGAGACGGTCGCCCACCTGCGCGACAACGGTCGGATCACCCTGATGTTCTGTGCCTTCTCGGGGCGTCCCGACATCGTGCGGCTCCACGGCCGCGGTCGGTACGTGATGGTCGACGACCCCGCCGCCGTGCCGCTCCTCGCCCGCTTCCCCGACATTGCCGGCGCCCGGTCGGTGATCGTCGTCGACGTGACGCGCGTGTCGAGCTCGTGCGGGTACGCGGTGCCGCGGATGACCCTCGAGGCACCCCGGGCCGACCTCGTGCGGTGGGCCGAGAAGAAGGGCGCCGACGGCCTCGAGCGCTACCGCCGCACCAAGAACGCCCGCAGCGTCGACGGCCTCCCGGGGCTCCCGTGAACCCCGGTCCCGAGCGCCTGGCGCGGGCGCGCGCCCGCATGGAGGAGGCCGAGGTCGACGCCCTCCTGCTGTCGGTCGGACCCGACCTGCCCTGGCTGACGGGCTACGAGGCGATGCCGCTCGAGCGACTCACCATGCTCGTGCTGCGGCGCGACGGCGACCCGGTGCTGCTCGTCCCGCGGCTCGAGGCACCTCGGGTCGACGACCACGGCCACTTCGTGGTCGAGACCTGGGACGAGACCGACGACCCCGTCGCCCGGGTGGCGGCGCTGGCGTCGGGGGCCCGGACGGTCGCGATCGGTGACCACACCTGGGCCCGGTTCGTGCTGGCGCTCCAGGATGCGCTGCCCACCGCCCGGTTCGGGCCCGCCAACGCCGTACTGGCACCGTTGCGGGCCGTGAAGGACGACGCCGAGATCGTTGCGCTGCAACGCGCCGGTGCGGCGGTCGACGCCATCGCCGCCGACCTCCGCACCATGGCGTTCGCGGGCCGCCGCGAGGTCGACGTGCACCGCGACCTGGTCGAGTCGATGCTCGCCGCCGGTCACGAGCGGGCCAACTTCGCGATCGTGGCTGCGGGAGCGAACGCCGCCAGCCCGCACCACGAGCCCGGTGACCGGGTGATCGCCGACGGCGACCTCGTGCTGTGCGACTTCGGCGGCACGATGGACGGCTACTGCTCCGACATCACCCGCATGT
>JAFMJM010000117.1 GCA_017853455.1 Acidimicrobiia bacterium
GCCAGCATCTGCTGCTCGCCGCCCGAGAGGGTCCCGGCGCGCTGGGAGCGGCGCTCGGCGAGACGGGGGAAGAGGTCGAAGGCGTTGCCGACCGCCGAACGGCGCTCGGCAGGGGTGCCCACCCGACGGACGGCCATGCGGAGGTTCTCGTCGACGGTGAGGCCCGGGAACACCCCGCGCCCCTCCGGCACGTGCACGAGCCCGAGGCGGCGGATCTCGTGGGGCGGTCGACCGGTGATGTCGTGGCCGTCGAAGGTGATGCGTCCGCCGGCCGGCCGGACCAGCCCGGACACGGCCCGGGCGAGCGTGCTCTTCCCGGCGCCGTTCGCGCCGAGGACGGCGAGCACCCCACCCGCCGGCACGTCGACGGAGACGTCGAACAGGGCCTGGACCGACCCGTACCGGACGTCGAGGTCGCGGACGCTGAGCAGGGGGGTGCCGGCGGCCGTCACTGGAGCGCTCCGGGGGTGTCGCCGTCGTCGCCGAGGTACGCGGCGCGGACGGCCGGATCCGTGCGGATCTCGTCGGGGGTGCCTTCGGCGATCCGCACCCCGAAGTCGAGCACGGAGACCCGGCTCGAGAGGCCGAGCACCATGGCCACGTCGTGCTCGACGAGCAGGAGCGACACCCCTTCCTCGTCGACCACCGTGCGGAACGCGTCGGAGATGCGGGCGGTCTCGCCCGCGTCGAGGCCCGACGACGGTTCGTCGAGCAGGACGACGCGCGGTGACGTGGCGAGCGCCCGGGCGACCTCGACGCGACGGGCCGTCCCGAGCGGGAGGGTCGCGGCGGGGGCGTGGGCGACGTCGGTGAGGCCGAGGAGGTCGAGCAGGTGGTCGACGCGGCTGCGCTCGGCCTCCGATTCGGGGTGGAGGGCACCCGCGGTCAGCAGGTCGGACCAGAGCCGGCGCCGCTCGGTCCGCACCCGGACGCCGAGCACGACGTGCTGGCGGACCGTGAGGCCGAGGAACAGTTCCAACTGCTGGAACGTGCGGGCCAGCCCGAGGCGCGCCCGCGCGGCCGGCGTCGCCCGGGTGACCCGCTGACCGCCCAGGAGGACCTCGCCGGTGTCGGGCCGCACGAGACCCGACAGCACGCCGAACAGCGTGGTCTTGCCGGCGCCGTTGGGCCCCACCAGACCGACGATGGTTCCCGGGGGCACCTCGATCGACACCCGGTCGAGCGCGGTCAGACCACCGAAACGCACCGTGACGTCGGTGGCGGCGAGCACCGGCTCGTCGTTCGCGACGGGACCGTCCACCGGTGTCGCGACGGCCGCGCTCACTGCCCGCTTCCCGTCGGAGCGCCGGACCGGTGGAGGAGATGGTGCAGGCCCCGTTGGAACGCCCGCGCCTGCTGGTGGACCGTGCCCTCGGGGTTCTTGGCCACCGCGATCGCACCGAGGCCGAACAGCAGGACGGGGACCTGGGCCCAGGTGGAGTTCAGCTTCAGGGTGCTCTGGACGAAGGCGGGGGAGAGCGCGAACACGCACCCGGCGAGCAGGGCGGCGATGTTGGAGCGCACACCGAACGTCACCAGGATCGCCAGCCAGACGAGGCCCGCGAGCGTGGCGTACTCGACCGGCACCGCCTGCTTGTGGGAGAGGGCGAAGAGTCCGCCGCCGACGCCCGCGACGAACGCCGCGAGGCCCGACACGAGGAGCTTCATCTGCACGACGGAGATGCCCATCGTGCGCGCCCCGGTCTCGCTCCAGCGCACCGCGTCGAGGGCGAGTCCGGTCGTCGAGCGGCGCAGGTTGACCATCAGGACGGCCAGGATCGCGAAGACGCCGAGGGCCAGGTACACGAACGCCTGATCGGACACGGCGAAGTCGGGGCGCGCCACGGGCAGACCGGCTCCGCTCTGGGCGAACGGCTTGAGGGCGAACACCAGGCGCTCCATCAGGAGCCCGAAGGTGAGCGTCACGAGCGCCACGTAGAGATTGCCGAGGCGGATGGTCAGCAGACCGATCAGGGTGCCGAGCGCAGCCGCCACCAGCCCGCCGACGAGCACGGCGGCCAGCACGGGCCAACCGTGCTGGGTCGCCAACTGGGCGGTGGTGAGGGCCCCGACCCCGGCGAACGTGATCTGGCACAACCAGAGCATGCCGCCCTCGCCGGTGACGAGCGTGTACGACAGGAAGACGATCGCCAGGGCGACGCCGGTGGCCAGGATCCCCTGCCAATAGGTGCTGAACACGAGCGGCAGCACCGCGATCCCGGCGAACACCAGGATCGGGAACCCCACGTCGAGGCGGGGGAACCAGGTGTCGACGTCGGTCGACGCCGCGAGCCGGACGCCGCCGTTCGGGGTGATGGCACGGTCGAGTGCTCCTCCGACCCCCTGCTCCTCGTCGACCCGGCCGGACCGCAGGATGTTCACCACCAGCGACACCACGACGAACACGAACGGGATGGCCGGGATCACGTTGGCGGTGACGGGGCTCGACGGAGGCAGCGCCCACTGCACGAGGCTCCCGACCACACCGAGCAGGAGCGCGACCACGACGGCCACCGTGAGGTTGCGCAGCCGGGCGGCGATGACGGCCGCGAAGGCACCCGCCACGAGGAGGGTGAACTTGCCGGCGTCGAGTCCGATCACCGGTGCGGCGAGGATGCCGGCGAGCCCGGCGAGCATGGTGCTGACGATCCAGACCCCGGCGGCGATGCGGGCCGGGTTGCTGCCCGACAGCGAGGTCATCGCCTCGGAGTCGACCATCGCCCGGACGCTCAGCCCGGCCTCGGTGAAGCGCAGGACCAGTGCCCCGGCCACGACGATCACGATGACGGACGCGTAGGCGATCACCTGGTCGAGGGTGACCGCGACCCCGAAGACGTCGAAGGTGTCGACCGGGACCGGGGCCAGCCCCGGGATGACGAACAGCTGGGTGTTGCCGTAGATCATCGTGGCGACGGTGGGGATGACCACCGACAGGCCGACCGTGACCACCACCTTGATGAGCTGGGACGCCAGCCGGAGGTACCGGAAGATCGTCAGGTACAGGGCGAGCCCCAGGGCGGGGGCGAGGACGAGCAGACAGACGACGGCTGCGGGGACGATGCCCCAGTGGTGCTCGGTGTGGAGCGCGTAGTAGGTCCGGGCGATGAAGAACGCCATGGCGCCGAAGGCGAAGTTCAGGACACCGGTCGACACGTAGGTGACGACCAGGCCCGAGGCGGCCAGGGCGTAGATGCTCCCGAACACGAGGCCGACGACGATGTACTGGACCACCGTCTCCCCCCTCGCCCGACGGTCGTTCCCGGTGCCTCGTCGTTCCTCGACGGGTGCGTTGTGTCCGGTTCGCCCGGACGCTAGCGTCTGGACCAGACCGGCACAACGACCGGTTCGATCCGGGCGGCCGAGGGGGGACGTCCGGTCGAGAGGGGGGACCCGATGAAGCTCCGCCGCCGCAGCGCACGAGTGGTGCTGCTCTCCGCCGTGGTCGCGCTGGCCGCCGTCACCGGACTGTCCGGTGTGGCCGGTGCGCAGACCGGTTCCGTTCCCGGCGTCACCGACAAGTCGGTCAAGATCGGCTTCATCTCGTCGGAGACCGGGGTGGCCAGCGAGACGAGCAAGGGCTCGATCGACGCCTGCAAGGCCCGCATCGGGCGGGCCAACGCCGAGGGTGGCGTGAACGGCCGCAAGATCGAGGTCGAGTACGTCGACGACCAGTCCGGTCCGGCCAACCTCGACATCGCCAAGGATCTCGTGCAGAACCGCAACGTCTTCGCGGTCGTGAACGACTCGGCGCTGGCGTTCTTCGCCTACCGCTACCTCGTCGACGCCGGCGTCCCGGTGGTCGGTGGCGGCTTCGACGGCACCTACTACTACGACAAGGGCAACGAGTCGATCATCTCGGGTCTGGGTGGCGGTTCGCCGATCCCGGGCCTGACGTTCACCATCGGTGGCCAGGTGATGAAGAAGCTCGGCGGCACGAAGATCGGGGCCGTCGGCTACGGCATCTCCCCGGCGTCGAGCGAGAACGCCCAGGCCGTCTACCAGTACGGCGCGCCCGCCGAGGGGCTGAAGCCGACCTACATCAACAAGACGGTCGACTTCGGCAGCACCGACGTCGGTCCGGTCGTGCTCGGTATCAAGAACTCCGGTGCCGACTCCCTGTGGCTGCCCCTGAACCCGGCCACCAACCTGGCGATCATCACCGGGCTCCAGCAGAACGGCGCCCAGATGAAGGCGATCCTGAGCGCCACGGGCTACGGCCAGGCGCTGCTCGACTCGCCCGCCGCGGCGGCGCTGACCCCCAACGACGTGTTCCTCACGGGATTCCGCCCGATCGAGCTCGGGGGCAAGGCCGTCAAGCAGTTCATGGCCGACCGGAAGAAGTACACCAACACGACGGGTGTGCCCGAGTGGGGCGAGTACACCGGCTACGTCGACTGCGACATCGTCGTCCGGGGCCTCGAGCTCGCCGGCAAGGACCTGACCCGGAAGGGCTTCGTCGACGGGCTCCGCAACGCCGGCGAGTACGACATGGCCGGGCTGTCGTGCCAGCCGATCGACCTCAGTTACACCAACTACGGCAAGGCGTCGCCCAGCTACTGCCAGTGGGCGATGGTCGTCGAGGACGGCAAGTGGAAGGTCCTCAACAAGGGCAAGCCCTACGTCGGCAAGCTCGTCGGTGACCCGGCCCTCGTGGCGAAGTACACCGCCGGGGGTGGTGGGGCCACCACCACGACCGCGGGTTGATCAGCCGGCCTGGGTGCCGCGCCGCACCGCGCGCGCGGCACCCAGGAGCCCGATCCCGACGCCGACGACGGCACCACCGATGCCCCGGCGGTGCTGGTCGGCGGTCATCCGGTCGCGGTTCGCGATGCCACCGAGGAGATCGGCGGCATCGGCTCCGGCCGAGGCCAGGAACCACGGTGCCGTCGGGGCGCCGCGGAGGCCGGCGGCCATGAGCATTCCGCCGACCAGTGCGTCGCGGTAGCCCATCGAGCGCAGCAGCAGGCTGGCGGTCGCCGTCGTCGGCTCGGCGTCACCCCAGAGGCGGTTGGCCGCTTCGGGGGCGACCAGGAACGAGATGCCCGACGCCAGCCGGATCGCTCCGGCGACGACGGCGACACGATCGGTGCGGGCCATGGCCCGAGCATGGACCACCGGACGGCGGTCCGTCCAGCGTCAGTCGGCGCTCGACAGGACCCGGCCGGGCAGGGCACCGGTGGACCGGCCGTGCTCCTGGGTGGGTGTCCCGGCCACGACGGTGGCCCGGTAGCCCCCCTCGGGCCGCCGCAGGCGGGTGCCGCCGCCGGGAATGTCGGCGACGAAGTCGTCGGCGTCGTAGTGGAGATCGTCGAGGGCGAACACCACGAGGTCGGCGACCGCACCCGGGGTGACCACGCCGCGGTCCGGGAAGTCGAAGGTGGTGGCCTGCCGACCGGTCAGCTCGTGGACGGCCCGCTCCAGGGTCAGGTCGCCCCGGTCCCGGACGTGACGGGTCAGCAGCAGGGTGGTGTCGCCGGAGGCGCAGAGCATGTTGGCGTGGGCTCCGGCGTCCGACGAGCTGACGATCACGTGTGGATCGGTCAGCAGCGCCGCGACGGCGTCGACGTCACGATTGGTGAGCCCGACGGCGACCACGCCGGGTCGGCAGTCGTTCGCCAGCACGAAGTCGGCGAGCACGTCGGACGGGTGGCCGGGCCGGGCGGCGACGAGGTCGGCGAGCGACCGGCCGAGGAACGACTCGGAACCCGGGTCGGTCACCTCGACGAACCGGACCGATTCGGGGTCGCGGTGGGGGAAGATGGCGCGCTCGGTGCGGTCCCACTCCTCGCGAGCGGCGGTCCGCCACTCCGGGTCGGCGAGGAGCGCCGCCTTCTCGGCGCCCCGGGCGGCGACGACCCGGTGCCAGCCCTCGGGCATGCTCATGAACATCATCGACGAGTCCCAGTTGATCCGCATGTCGCCGCCCCGTGGGGAGAGTTGGGGCAGCATGCGGATGTCCTCGGCGGCGAGCCGCTCGGCCAGCGACACCCACCGCCGGGCCCCGGCCGGGTTGGCGCGCGGCACCGAGAACCCGGTCCAGGTCGAGAGCAGGCCCCGGGCGCCGCAGCGCCGGGCGAGGTCCTCGACCGCGACCTCGGGGTCGGCGCCGAGGAGCCCGGGCACGAACTCCACGAAGCCGCGACCGTGGGCGGCGAGGACGTCGAGGAGGGCGTCGAACTCGGCGCCGTCGGCCGACCGCGACGGGACGGGACGACCCCGGGCGTCGACGTCGAGGAACGACGTGGAGAACCCGTACGCCCCCTCGGCGAGCTGCGTGGCGAAGAGGGCGGCCATGGCGGCGCGCTCGTCGGGCGTCGCCGTGCGGGTCCAGGCGTCGTCGCCCATGGTGGCGAGGCGGAGGGCGCTGTGGCCGACGAGCGCCGCCAGGTTGGTGGCGCACCCCTGTCGGTCGACCGCGTCGCGGTACCCGCCGAAGTCGGTCCAGGTCCAGGGCACGGCGTCGTCGAACAGGTGCCGGGGGACGTCCTCGATGTACGAGAACAGGTCGGCCACCTCGGCCCGGGTGGCGTCCGCGACGGGGTAGAGCGACAGGCTGCAGTTGCCCACCAGCATGGTGGTCACGCCGTGGAGCGGCTCCGGGTCGAGGGTGGGGTCCCAGAACACCTGGGGGTCCGTGTGGGCGTGGGTGTCGATGAAGCCCGGGGTCACGACCGCGCCGGACGCGTCGATCTCGGGCTCGCCGTCGGGGCGCAGGCCGGGACCGACCTCGACGATCCGCCCGGCGCGGACCCGTACGTCGGCTCGGAGGGCCGGAGCGCCGGTGCCGTCGACGACGTCTCCGCCGCGGACGAGGAGGTTGCCGTGGGAACCGTCGTGCTGGGTCATGGCGTCATGGTGGCACAGTCGACCGCCCGGCCGGGTCGCCGTCGGGTTAGGGTCGTCGGGTGCAGGCATGGCGGGTGAGCGCTCCCGGCGAGCCCGGGGAGGTGCTCCGTCGGGAAGAGGTGGCCGTGCCCGAACCGGGGCCCGGCGAGATTCGTCTGCGCGTGCGCACCGCCGGGCTGGGGCTGCCCGACGCCCTCCTCTGTCGGGGCTCGTACGCGTTCACGCCGCCCCGCCCGTTCGTCCCGGGCCAGGAGGTCTGCGGCACCGTCGACGCCGTCGGTCCCGGAACCGACGGCGAGGTCGGGGCCCGCGTCATGGCGGTCACGAACTTCTTCGACGGCCGGGGTGGGCTCGCCGAGTACACCATCGCCCGGTTCGACTCGGTGTTCCGGGTGCCGGAGTCGATGGACGACCTGGTCGCCGGCGGGTTCCGGATCGGATCCTCGACTGCGTGGGTCGCGTTGGTGCGGCGCGGCCGGGCGGTCGCGGGGGAGCGCCTGCTGGTCCTGGGTGCCGCCGGCGG
>JAFMJM010000118.1 GCA_017853455.1 Acidimicrobiia bacterium
CGGGCAGTCGGCGCGCAGGTCGACCCGCTCGGGCAGGCCGACGGCGGGCCGGACCACCGACGGGGCCGCCCACCAGTCGCGGTGGTCGGGGCCGTCGGGGATCCAGCCGTACCGACCGTCCGGGCGGGTCGCGGTCGGCCCGGTCGACTCGGCGGGCTCGGTCGGTTCGGTCGGCTCGGTCGGATCGATGGGATCGGTCGGCTCGGTGGGTTCGTCGGGTCGGGGCACGGGCTCCTCCTCGGGTCGCGGACCGCTCCGGACCCACCCGCACCCCGGGCGTCACCGGGCCGGCGTCACTCCGGCGGCCAGGGCGGCAGGTGGTCCCGGTACGACGCCGGGATCAGCTCGATCAGCTGCCCGTCGGGGTCGCGCACCATCACGGCCATCCCGACGTCGGTGTGGTCGAGCACCGAGCCGCCGCACCGCACCACCGCCGCCCGGACCGCGTCGAGGTCGTCGACCGCCAGCGACAGGTGCGTGAGGCCGAGGTCGTTCATCGCCCGCGGCCGGTCGGGCGGCACCGGCGGGGCGTCGGCGTACCCGATGAGCTCGAGCACGAAGTCGTCCCGCCGCAGGTAGACGGCCCGCACGCCGAGCGGCGGGGTCAGGTCGACCAGGGTGGCCACCGGCTGGTCGGGCAGCGTGATCTCGTACCAGGAGCGGAACCCGAACACCTCCTCGTAGAACCGGCGCGACCGCTCGACGTCGGCGACGCACTGCCCCAGGTGGTTGACGATCGACGTCACGACGCGCTCCTCCCGATCCGCCCGCCCCGTGCGGACCTGCGCACCGTAGATTGCCGGGAGCCGGACCGGGAGGGAGCCGTGGGCGACGACGTCGAGCCGTACCGCATCGCCGTGCCCGACGCCGTGCTGGCCGACCTCGCCGAGCGGCTCGACCGGACCCGCCTCCCCGACCAGATCCCCGGCACCGGGTGGGACTGGGGGACCCCCGCCCCCTGGCTCGAGGCCCTGGTCGCCCACTGGCGCGACGGCTACGACTGGCGCGCCGAGGAGGCCCGCCTCAACGCCTTCGCCCAGGTGCGCACCGCGATCGACGGCACCGGCGTCCACACCCTGCACGTGCGCTCGCCCCACCCCGACGCCCTCCCGCTCCTGTTGATCCACGGTTGGCCCGGGTCGGTCGTCGAGTTCTGCGACGTGATCCCGCGCCTCGTCGACCCGGTCGCCCACGGCGGTGACGCCGCCGACGCCTTCCACGTGGTCGTGCCGTCGCTCCCGGGCCACGGGTTCTCCGGACCGACCCGCGAGGCCGGGTGGGACGTCGCCCGCATCGCCGCCGCCCTCACCGTGTTGATGGGCCGCCTCGGGTACGGCCGCTACGGGGTGCAGGGCGGCGACTGGGGTGCCCAGATCGGCACCCGGCTCGCCCTGCTCGACCCCGATCGGGTCGCCGGGCTGCACCTCAACATGGCGCTCGCCACCCCGCCGACCGGGTCCGGCGACCCCACCGCCGACCTCACCGACGACGAGCGGGCCGACCTCGCCGCCATGACCCGGTTCCAGCGTGAGCAGGCGGCCTACGCCGCGCTGCACATCAGCGCCCCCCAGACCCTCGGGGCGGCGCTCAGCGACTCACCGGTGGGGCTCCTCGCCTGGATCGGCGAGCGGTTCGCCGGCTGGAGCGACGGCGACGGCGACCCGCTCTCGGTGTTCACCGCCGACCAGATCCTCACCGACGTGATGACCTACTGGGTGACCGGCACCATCACGTCGTCACTGCGTCTCTACCGCGAGACGGCCATCGGCGGCGCGCTGCGCACCCCGCTGCCGTTCGTCGACGTGCCCACGGGCGTGGCCCGCTACCCGGGCGAGCACGTGCTCCGCTTCCCCCGGTCGTGGGTGGAGCGCCAGTACCGCGTCACCCACTGGGCCGTCCTGCCCCGCGGTGGCCACTTCGCCGCCATGGAGCAGCCCGACCTCTTCACCGACGACGTCCGCACGTTCTTCCGCACCGTGCGCTGACCCACGTTCCGGCGGTACCGCTGCCCGGCGGACGTGACGGATCAGATCGGGAAGCCGTAGAGGCGGGCGCAGTTGGCCGCCGTCACGAGGTGGCGGTCGGCGTCGGACAGGCCCGAGAGCGTCTCGGCGATCGCCCGGCGCGACTCGGGGAACGTGGAGTCGGTGTGGGGGTAGTCGGACGCCCACATGCAACGCTCCGCCCCGAGCATCGGCACGAACAGCTCGGCGTGGGCGTCCTCCTCGAAGGTCGCGTACACCTGCCGGGCGAACAGCTCGCTCGGCGGGACCTTCGGCGCGTAGTCGAGCTTCGGACCGAGCTCGCGCCACTCCATGTCGGCCCGGGCGAGGAAGTACGGGAGCCAGCCCAGGCCCGACTCGGCGAGCACCAGGGTCAGCCCGGGATTGCGCTCCAGCACGCCGGAGAACAGCACGATGGCCAGACGCTCGTCGAGCTGCAGGGGCAGCACGGTCGCGAACGCCGCCGACTGCCACTTGCCGACCTGGTAGCGCAGGCCCGACGACGTGCCGTCCTTGAGATGGAACGAGATCGGCAGCCCGGTCTCGGCGGCGGCGCCCCACAGGCGGTCCCAGGCCGGGTCGCCGGGGTCGATGGCGAACACGTCGATGATCGCGCCACGGTGCCCGATCGCGGCGCAGCGCTCGAGCTCGGCGGCGGCGGCGTCGGGCGAGTGCGACGGCAGGAACGCCAGGGCGGAGAGCCGGTCGGGGGCGGCGGCCGCGAACTCCTCGACCGCCCAGTCGTTCCACGCGGCGTAGACGGCGTCCATCAGCGTGGGGTCGGTGACGGGCAGACCCAGGGCGAGTGGCCCGTAGACGACCGAGGCGGCCAGGCCGTCACGGTCGAGGTCCTGGAGGCGCAACGCGGCCGTGCCGGCCCGGTAGCCGTCGTCGTCGATGCCGGCCCGCCCGATGGCGTTGAGCGACTTGAGGAGTGCGGCGTTCGGCGGGTTGCCGCTCCCACCCAGGACCCGGCCCTCGCACACCCACACCCGCTCGCCGTTGCGGTCGACGACCCGCGGACCGGCCTCCACCAGCGCGGCGGGCAACCGCGACTCCCAGAGGGTGGGCGGCACGGCCCGCAGGTCGAGGTGGTCGTCACAGGAGTAGACGACGGTGTCGGTGCCCGTGGCGCTGATGGTGGTGGTGGCCGGTGCGGTCATGGCGTCTCCCGGGGTCAGGGTCGTGGCTCGCGCGGCAGGCCGAGGATGCGCTCCCCGACGATGTTCTTCTGGATCTCGCTGGTCCCGCCCATGATCGAGTTCGCGCGGGCGGCGAGCAGACCGGCCACCCACCGTCCGTCGGCACCGGCGTGGGCGTCGGTCGGGTCGAGCAGGGTGTCGGCGCCCACCAGGTCGGTGGCGGCCTCGGTGAATCGCTGGCTCATCCCCGCCCAGAAGAGCTTGACCAGGCTGGACTCGGGGCCGATGTCGTCACCGCGCTCGATGCGGGCGAGGGTCCGGGCGTTGTGCCACCGGAAGATCTCGACGTCGGTCCAGGCGGCGGCGAGCCGCTGGCGGACCCGCGCGTCGGTGGTCAGGCCCCGCTCGGCGCACGCCGCGAGGAGGCGCTCCATCGCCACGCCGTAGGCCTGCTGCTCCTTCCAGACGAACGATGCCCCGCGCTCGTTGGCGAGCGTCGTGTTGGCGACCTGCCAGCCGCCGTGCTCGGGGCCGATGACGTCGGCCACCGGCACCTCGACGCCGTCGAGGAACACCTCGTTGAACTCGTGCTCGCCGGTGATCTGGCGCAGCGGGCGCACCTCCACCCCCGGCGCGTCCATCCGCACCGCCAGCATCGAGATGCCCCGGTGGGGCGGCGCCGCGGGGTCGGTGCGGGCCAGGCAGATGCCCCAGGTCGCCCACGTGGCGTACGACGACCAGACCTTCTGGCCGGTCACCACCCAGACGTCGCCCCGCCGCTCGGCGCGGGTCGTGAGCGACGCCAGGTCGCTGCCGGCGTCGGGCTCACTGAAGAGCTGGCACCAGATGTCGTCGGCGCCCAGGATGCGGTGCATCCAGCGGGCCCGCTGCTCCTCGGTGCCGTGGGTCATCAGGGTCGGACCCACCAGGCTGACCCCGGCCCGCCCGAGCACGGCCGGCGCCCCCGCCCGGGCGAGCTCCTGGTGGTAGATCGCGACCTGCGTCATCGAGGCGCCGCGGCCGCCGTACTCCACCGGCCAGTGGATCCCCATCCAACGTCCGGCGTGCAGCGTCCGCTGCCAGTCGCGCAGCACCGCCGCCTCCTCGGCCGTGCCGGCGACCGTGACGGTCGGCGGCGGGTGCTCGGCCAGCCAGGACCGGAGCTCGGCGCGGAAGGCGGCGTCGGTGGTCACGCGATCTCGGGCCAGACCCCGGGGCGGGCGTCGGGGATCTGGACGCCGTCGAGGCGGATGGGGGTGCCGTTGACCAGCACGTGGCGGACCCCCGTCGGCTCCTCGGCGGTGAGGCGGTCGGCCCCGGCCGGAAAGTCCGCCACCCGGCGGATCGGGCCGGTCCCGACGGTCGCGGGGTCGAACACGCACACGTCGGCCCAGTTGCCGGGGCGCAGGTAGCCCCGGCGCACGAACCCGAACACGTCGGCGGGCTCGCCGGCCAACTTGCGCACGGCGTGCTCGACGCTCAGCACGCCACGCTCGCGGACCCAGGTGCCGAGCAGATCGGTGGCGACCGGAGCGTCGCAGAGCTGCCCCACGTGGGCGCCGGCGTCGGACAGCCCGAGGAACGACCGGGCGTGCGTGAGGAGGCGACCGACCCGCTCGGGCTCGTCGTTGGCGATGAAGATGCGAAAGCGCGTCGCCAGGTCGTCGGCGAGCGCGATCTCGCAGATGACGTCGAGCGGGCCGACGCCCCGCTCGCGCGCGAGCTCGTCGACCCGCCGCCCCTCGAGCTCGGGGTGGTTCGGCGACTCACTGACCTCGCAGGTCTCCCAGCGCGGCCGCATCGGCTGGGCCGCGAGGTCGGCCGCCGCCCGGGCCCGCCACGCCGGATCGGCGTACGCGGCGCAGCGGGCGGCCCGGTCGCCGTCCATGAGGGCGCCGAACACCGGGCTGACGTTGAGACTGAACGGGCTCTCCAACGTGAACTGCATGGTGAGCGGACGGGGGGTCACCTGCGGCCACACCTGCTGCCCGCGGGCGGCGGCCGCGTCCTGGAGCGCGAGCTGGGGAGCGTGGCGGTCGTCGGCGAGCGCGAACAGCGGGTACGTGAACGGCCGACCGGTGCGGGCCTGGTGCTCGTACATGTCGGCGTAGGTGCACTGCTCGCCGGCGGTGGCCAGGATGACGCCCTTGCCCGTCGAGCCGGCGGCGTCGAACAGCGCGGTCACCTCGTCGCGCTCGGCGAACCGGCTCGGCACGGGCTTGCCGTCCATCCCGCGGTGCGTGTAGGCGAACGACGTCGAGAACCCGGCCGCGCCGCCCTCGATCCCGTCGACCACCAGGGCCGCCATCCGGGCGATCTCGTCGGGGGTGGCGGCCCGCTCGTAGGCGTCGTCGCCCATGACGTAGAGGCGCAGCGACGAGTGCCCGAAGTACGAGATGAAGTTGAGCCCCGTGCCCCGGCGGCACACCAGGTCGCGGTACTCCCCGAACGTCTCGAAGTCCCAGACGATGCCCTCGGTGAGGGCGCCGCCGTCCATGTCCTCGACGTTCTCGAGGGTCGCCACGATCACGGCGTGGTGCTCGGGGCGGGTGGGGGCGATGGTGAACCCGCAGTTCCCGGCGACGACGGTCGTGACCCCGTGCGACGACGTCGGCCGCAGCATCGGGTCCCAGAAGACCTGGGCGTCGTAGTGGGTGTGGACGTCGATGAAGCCCGGCGCGACCACGCAGCCGTCGGCGTCGAGGACCCGGTCGCCTGCGAGGCCGTCGCCGATCGCTTCGATCACCCCGTCGGTGACGGCGACGTCGGCGCGCCGCCCGGGTACGCCGGTGCCGTCGACGACGGTGCCGCCCCGCACGACCAGGTCAGCCACGGTTCATCGCCTGCTTCAGGACGTCACGCATGACGTGGGGCGGCTGGCCGGCCACGGTGCCGCCGTCGACCGGGAGGACCGCACCGGTGACCTGGGCCGACCGGTCGCTCGCGAAGTAGAGGAACGCGTTGGCGACGTCACGGGAGCTCCCGCGCCGCTGCAACGGCTGGGTGTGGTGGATGACCGCACCCATGTCGTAGCTGTTGATCGCCGTCTGGATGTGGCCGGGCGCGATGCAGTTGACCCGGATCTCCCACTGCGCGAGCTCGGTCGCCATCGACCGCGTGAACTGGATCACGCCGGCCTTGGCCACCCGGTACGAGATCACCCCACCGCCGCCGGTGAGGGCCGAGATCGACGACGTGTTGACGATCGATCCCCCGCCGTGGTCCTTCATGTGGCGCGCCGCGCGCTGGGTGCCGAGCATCACGCCCAGCAGGTTGACGCCGAGCACGCGTTCGAAGTCGGCGAAGTCGTCGTCGAGGAACGGGCCCATCCGCGACGAGATGCCGGCGTTGTTGACCATCACCTGCAGTCCGCCGAACGCCGCCACGGCGGTGTCGACCGCGGCCTGGACCGAGTCGGCGTCGGCGACGTCGGTCCGGCAGAAGACCGCCGCGTCACCGAGGCGCTCGGCCAGGGCGGTGCCGGCGTCGACGTCGACGTCGGCCAGGACCACCCGGGCCCCCTCCTCGACGAAGACCTCGGCCGTGGCGGCGCCGATTCCACTGGCCGCCCCGGTGACCACGGCCACCTTTCCGGTCATCTCCCCGGCCATGCCGCTCCCCTCCGCCCGGATCCTGCGGAAACGTTACTCTCACCTCCTGAAAGGGACAGTTCCGCCCGGGCCGGACCGCCGGGTGGCGACAGGAGGGGGACCCCATGGCCGACGCACCGCAGGTCGATCTCGACGCCGTCGACTTCTTCACGACCGACCAGCTCACCGAGGACCCCTACCCCTACTACGAGCACCTTCGGGCCCAGTGCCCGGTCGTCAAGGAGGACCACCACGACGTGTGGATGGTCACCGGGTACCGCGAGGCGATCCAGGTCTTCCACGACCAGGCCACCTTCTCGTCGTGCAACGCCGTGACGGGGCCGTTCCCGGGCTTCCCGGTGCCCCTCGAGGGCGACGACGTCACCGAGCTGATCGAGACCCACCGTGCCGACCTGCCGTTCAGCGACCAGCTCCCGACCATGGACCCGCCCGTCCACACCGCCCACCGCGGTCTCCTCCTGCGCCTCATCACGCCCAAGCGCCTGAAGGAGAACGAGGAGTTCATGTGGCG
>JAFMJM010000119.1 GCA_017853455.1 Acidimicrobiia bacterium
GCCGACGTCGACGTTGGTGGAGGTCGGCGGAGCCGAGGTGATCGTGAGCTTGCCGGTCGGGACGGCGCCGGCGGTGGCGGGGGCCAGGACGGCGGCTCCACCGAGGACGGTGACGGCGAGGGTGAGGGAGGTGAGGGCGCGGCGGAAGGTCATCCGGGGATCGTACCCGGTTCAGGACCCCAGACGTGCGAACGAGTCGTGGTGCTCCACCGCCCGACCGAGCCGGGCCACGTGCTCCTCCAGGACCGGTCGGGCGACCCGCTGCGTGATGGCCCACATGTAGAAGCCGTACACCAGGGCGTCGCGGTAGTCGTCCCAGGCGGCGGCGAAGTCGGGCACGTCGTCGCCGAGGGCGCGGCGGGCTTCCAGGTACTCGCGCACCAGGTCGGCCTCGGAGCGCTCACGGTCGGCCGGGTCGAGGACGGCACCGATGTGGTACGCCACGTCGAGGGACCACGGACCGAGCTGGATGACCTGCCAGTCGACGAGGCCCGGACGGCCGTCGGGGGTGAGGTAGAGGTTGCCGGCGTGGGAGTCACCGTGCACCACGTGCTCGGGGCGGGCGGCGGCCCGCTCGGCCACGGTGGTGAACGCCGCCCGGAGGCGACGGGCGTCGGCGATCTCGGGGGCGAACGGCGCACTACGGCCGTCGTCGAGGAGGGCCTGGAGCCGCTCCTCGGGAACGTAGGCGAGGTAGCCGGCCAGGCGCGGTGCCAGCCAGTCGACCTCCCCCACGATCGCCCGGGGGTCGGTGTGGTGGAGCCGGGCCAGCTGCCCGAGGGTGGCGGCGGTCTGGTCGGGGGTGTACGGGTGCAACGGCGTGAGGAACGTGCAGCCGGCGTCGACGAGATCGCGCATCACGATGATGCCGTGTCCGGTCCCGGGGTCGATCCCGGTGTGCACGCACTCGGGCACCTCGAGGCCCATGGCCGGGGCGAGCGACTCGTAGAAGTGCACCTCGAGCTGCCCCAGGTCGGCGAACCCGGCGCTGTCGGGCGAGAAGTACCCCTTGACGCACAGGGCGTCGGTGGTGCCGTCGTCGTACGTGACCCGGAAGCGGACCTTGGAGGCGATCGTGACCAGCTCCTCGACCCGCTCGACCTCCACCACCGGCGCACCGAGGATCCCACTGCACCACTCCGGTGAGCAGACGACGTCGAGGTCGAGCGGTGCGGGCGAGACCACCTCAGAACCCCCGCTCGAGGCCGACGACGTCGAGCGCCAGCCCGAGTGCCGGATTCGCACGCACGTCCCGGTCGGGCATGCCGATCAGGTCGAACGTGCGCTCCGACAGCACCGCCACCTGGAAGCCGGCGAACGCCTCCAGCCAGGTGAGGTCCCCGGCCTCCTCGTCGAGGACGTCCTCCCAGAGGGCGATGGTCTCGGCGCGGTCGCCGAGCCCGTCGAGCCGCTCCAGACCCCGACCGACCGTGTGGAACCGGTCGAAGTAGAGCCACCAGGCGAGGTCCTTGCGGATCCCAGCGTCACTGACCTGCTCCCAGTCGAGCACCCCGGCGCAGTGGAAGTCGGCGCCGAAGACCATGTTGCCCATCCGGGCGTCGCCCCAGGAGAAGCCGTCGGGGCGCTCGGCCGGCAGGTTGGACGCGAGCCACTCGCGCAGCCGGGTGAACTGCGGGTACGGGTCGTCGCCGAGCACCCAGTCGGCGGATCGCTGCCAGTAGTCCCACTGCCGGTCGAGTCCGGAATCGGGCGCGGCGTCGGCCGGGGTCAGGTAGGAGTGCTCGGCGAGGGGCGTGCGCGCGATGCGGCAGAGCTGCTCCATGGCCGTCTCCCAGGCGTCCCGGCGTTGGGCGGGGGTGGCGTCGAACAGCCAGCCCTCGGCCATGTAGGGCGGTGAGGTGACCGGGACCCGGCCGTGGACCCGCTCCATCACGTAGAACTCGAGCCCGATCACCGATGGGTCGGACTCGAAGAAGAGCGGCTCGGGCACCCGCACCGAGCCGGCCCGGTGGAGGGCGTCGATCGCCCGGTACTGCAGCGAGAAGTCGGGGTCGAGGAACAGCTGGAACGTGTCGGGCTGGACCCGGAACACGACGTCGCGGGCGTGGATGCGTCCGTCGGCCGTCCAGGCGGCGGTGGCCAGCACCGTCTGACTCGACGTGCCCGCACCCTGGGGGACGATCGGATCGCGCAGGGTCAGCCCCGGATCACCCAGCCGCTCCCCCAGCCACGGGGTGAGGCGCTCGACGAGCTCCTCGGCCGAGTATCGACGACCGGCCCGGGCGGCTGCGTAGGTGTCGGGGTTGACGGCGTCGCGGGGTGCTTCGTCGCTCACAGGACCTCGTTGGAAAGCGGCTCACCGTCGAGCCAGCGGCGGATGTTGGCGTTCCAGAGCCGGTGCAGGTTCACGAAGAGCGCCGACGGCGCGGTCGAGCAGTGGAACGAAAGGTAGAGGTTGGGGGCGTCCCACAAGGGATCCTCCGGCGGCAGCGGCTCGCGGCTCGCGACGTCGAGCGCCGCGGCGCGGAGGTGACCGGAACGGAGCGCGTCGATCAGGGCCGGCTCGTCGCACAGCGAGCCGCGCCCGACGTTGACGAAGAACGAACCGCTCGGCATGGCGGCGAACGCGGCCGCGTCCATCATCCCGATCGTCTCGTCGGTCTCCGGGACGGCCGCCACGACGGTGTCGCACCGCGGGAGCATGTCGTGCAGGTCGGAAGCCGGGAAGACCTGCGAGACGCCCGGCGCGGTGTCACCCGGGCGGGCCGAGCGCCGACAGGCGAGGACCTCGACGTCGAAGGCGGCGAGGCGACGGGCGACCGCCGTCTGGATGGCGCCCAGCCCGATCAGTCCGACGGTGGTTCCGGCGAGCTCCGTGCCGTAGACCGGGAGCCACTCGTGGGCCACCTGGCGTTCGTCGAGGGTGCGGAACTCCTTGCGCTCCTGGAGGATGCGGCCGACCACGAACTCGGCGATCCCGACGGCGTTGGCACCGGCGGCGTTGGTGAAGCGGATGCCCGCCTCGGCGAGGCCGGCCGAGAGCAACTGGGCGTACCCGGCTCCGACCCCCTGGACCCAGGCGAGGTGCGGCGCGAGCGTCCCGACGTCGAAGGGCAGGTCGATGGCGACGACGGCGTGCACCCGGGCGAAGAGGTCGCGCTGGGCTCCGGTGAGCGTCGGGGCCAGGGGCCGGGCCTCGGCAAGGCCCGCTGGGGTGCCGCGCAGCGTGCGCAGGTGCTGGCCCTCCTCGTACGGCTCGACGACGACCTCGAGCCGCGGGTCGACAGCGGCCGTCGACGCGACCAGGGCGGCGAACGTGTCGGCGTCGCCGGCCCAGGCGGCCGGGTACAGGACGCCGAGCACGACCGGACCGTCGGCGGGTGCCTCCCGGTGGTTCATCGGGCCGCCAGGAACTCGTCGAGTTGGGCCAGCACGAAGTCGTGGGTGTCATCGGTGATGGCGTGACTGAGCGGCAACAGGACGCCCCGCTCCATGACTGCGTCGGCGTTGGGCAGGCCGTCGCCGGGCAGGCGGACGGAGCGCCCCCGCAGCATCGGCTGCCGCGCGGCGTTGCCGGTCCAGATCGTGCGGGTGTCGATCCCGCGACCGTCGAGGAACTGCTGGAGGTCGGGCCGGGTGAACCCCGCTCCGGGGTCGATCAGCAGCGGATACCCGAGCCAGGCGGTCTCCAGGTCGGGGAGGGTGCGGGGCCGGGTGAACCGGTCGGTGTGGTCGGCGAAGAACGCGGTGTAGCGGTCGAAGAGGTGTCGTCGACGCTGCAGGTTGTCGGCGAGCTTGTCGAGCTGCACCAGCCCGAAGGCCGCACCCATCTCGGAGGGCTCGAAGTTCCAACCGAGCTCGTCGAAGATGAACTGGTTGTCGTACTCGATGCCGTCGAGGTCCTCCCAGAACGTGTGGTCGGACCGCCGCGAGCCGAAGAACTGCACCTCGGACCGGCGACCCCACCGGCGCAGCATCAGTGCCCGATCGCGGAGGTCCTCGTCGTCGAGCAGCAGCATGCCGCCGTTGCCGCCGCACGTGATGATGTGGGAGTTCGCGAACGACGTGACCGTCATGGTGGTCCGCTCCCCCGTCGGCCGACCGCGCAGCACCGGACCGAGGGTGTCGCAGGAGTCCTCGACCAGCGGGAGTCCGTGCCGGTCGGCGATCACCCGGAGGGCGTCCCAGTCGGGGCAGTTGCCGATCAGGTTCGGGAACAGCAGCGCTCCGGTCGAGGGTGTGATCATCTCCTCGACCCGGTCGACGTCGACGCAGTAGGTGTCGGGCTCGCAGTCGACCAGCACCGGGACGAGGCCGGCGCGCACCATGGGCGCCAGGTCGGTGGAGAACGTCAGCCCGGCCGTGACGATCTCGGTGCCGGGCGTGAGCCCCAGGAGCTCGACCGCCAGGTACAGCGCCGACGATCCGGAGTTGACCATCACGCCCCGGGCCTTGCCGAACCGCTCGGCGACGCGTCGCTCCATGGCGTTGACCCGCCGCCCGGGCCAGAGCCCCTGGGGTCCCGAACGGAGCACCTCGGTGACCGCGGCGATCTCGCGCTCGTCGTGCACGCTGCTGGAGTAGAAGACGCGGTCCACGGGTGTGTTCTAGCCTGCTCGGGCCCGGACCCGGGAGTGGGTCAATGGCGACTCAGGCGTCCCACGCCACCGCCAGGGTCCCCACCCGACGCAGCACGGCGTTGACGGGTGGCCCGACGGCGACCGGGCGGAGTCCGGGGAGCCGGGCCACCACCGCCGCCAGGGCGGCCTCGAGCTGCTGGGTGGCCAGGTGCGTGCCCGGGCAGTACTTCGAACCGAAGCCGAACGTCAGGATCTCCCGCTCGGGCCGGTCGGGGTCGAACCGGTCGGCGTCGCCGTAGACGTCGGGATCGCGGTTGGCGGACGCGATCCCGCACAGCACTGGCGACATCGGTGGGATGGACACCCCGGCGATCTCGCCCCCGTGGGCGGCGACCCGCGGCAGCACCGCCACCGGCGGCTCGAGCCGCAGCGACTCGTGGACCACCGCCGGGATGATCCCGGGATCCGCGACGATCCGGCCGAGGAGGCCGGGCTCGGTCACCACCCGGTGCAGGAGGGTGCTCAGGCCGTCGGAGGTGGTCGCCGCTCCGACCGTGTAGATGAGCCGGATGTGGCTGACGACCTCCTCGTCGGAGAGGCGGACCCCGTGGACCTCGCCACCGAGCAACTGGGAGATCACGTCGCCCGTGGGCTCCCGGCGCCGGGCCTCGAGGGTGGGTCGCAGGAACTCGGTGACCTCGGCGGCGGCGGCGAGCGCGGCGTCGGGATTGCTCGGGTAGTCGAGCATGGCGAGCGCCCAGCCCCGTTGGCGCTCCTCGGACCCGATGGGCAGGCCGAGCTTGCGGCTGATCGACCAGAACGGCAGGACCTGGGCGAGCTCGCGCGCCAGGTCTCCCGTCCCGGCGTCGGACCAGCGGTCGAGGACCTCGTGGACGAGGGGCGTGAGATCGGTGTCGACGAACCGGGTGACCGCCCTCGACCGGAAGGCCGGGGTGGCGAGGCGACGCACCGTGTCGTGCTCGGCGCCGTCGAGGTCGATGAAGGTGCTGCCGATGTGCGGCCGGGTGGAGAACTGGTAGCCGACTCCTCCGGGGAACTGCTCGTGATCCCCGAAGAACGTGCGCAGGGTGTCGTAGCGGGTGATGAGCCAGGCGTCCATCCCGGCGAACCTGGCCTGGACGACCGGTCCGGCGGCGCGGGCCTCGCGCAGGACGTCGTGGAGCACCGGGCCCGGGAACTCGTCGAGCATGAAGTCGACGTCGATCAGGGGCGCCGACACGACGTCACTTCCGCACGAGTCCCTCTTCGGCGGCCAGGACGATGCGGCTGCCGATCAGGGAGTACCAGATCTCACCGAGGGCGATCGCACCGGCCGCCGCCTCGCGCGGGGTGCCGGAGAGCCGGTCGAAGAGGGCGCTCCCCCACTGCGACTGCCAGATGCCGTAGTCGACCGGAGAGCCGACCGCGGTCGCCGCCGCGGAGCTGCGCAACGCCAGGCTCCCACCGTTCGTGACCGAGTTGGACAGCAACGTGGCGTCGCCCGCCAGCGTGGGGTCGGCCCCGATCCCGAAGCCGCGCATGCCGAACGAGCGTCCGCTCACGATCACCTCGCCGAAGGCGAAGTAGCTCACCGCCCGGGCCAGTTGCGCCGCCTCGGCGTCGACCGACTCCACGCGATCGGTGATGACCGCGTTGCCGGCCTGCATCCCCGTCGCGGTTCCGAACACCTCGGGGCTGGATCGCTTCGCCGAATCGCCGGCGAGGGCGACCGCGTACTCGAGGTTGGCGTCGGCCGAGGTGCGCAGGAACGACGAGTACCCGGACAGGAATCCGGCGACCTGCGCGTCGCGGGGCCCGCGCGGGGACACCGCGGCCTCGACGGTCGCAACCGCGTCGGGCCCGAAGATCTCGATGGCGGCCCGTTGATCGGCGATGACCGAGGCGTCGGCGACCAGCTCGTCGGCGTTGGTCGCCGGATTGGTCAGGGCCGACTCGTAGTACTCGAGGGTGGCGATCGCGAACGTGATCCAGCCGAGGGCGATCGGCATCTGGAGCTGCTGCTCCAGGCCGAGCCCGGCGACCTTGCTCTTCTCGACGAGGTAGGCGTCGGCCCGGGTGGCGAGTGCACCCGCCTGGGCGAGCAGCGCCGCACGGGTGGCGTCGACGCCCTCCGCCGCGACCTGGGCCCGGACGTCGGCGGCGGCCGCCGCCCGTTGCAGGTTCTGGTAGGTGTCGACACCGAGGCCGTAGGTCAGGGCGCGGTCACCCTGCGCCTGCGCGTCGTGGACCTGCTGGACCTGGACGCCGAGCTCCTCCCGGGCGGCGGGGCCGACCCCGTCGGGAAGCCCGGCGAACGCGGCGTCGACCGACGCGACCAACGCCGTGGTGGTCGTGGTCGCGACCTTCTCCACCGCCGGGTCGAGGGCCGGTTCGGTCTTGAGCCGGGGCACCAGCGTCCGCCCGGTGAAGACCCGGTAGGCCTCGACGATGTCCTTGACCACGATGACGTCGACCCCGCGCTGCTTGCCGTACTCGACCGCGTCGACCTCGCCCGACTTGTCGTACTGACGCTGGGTGCCGTACGGGATCATCACGGTCTCGAACCCGGCCTTGGAGGCGGCGTCGATCTTGTAGAGCACGAGGCCCACGACCCCGACCGTGCCGTCGGGCGAGATGGTGCCGGTCATGGTGACCTTGGGATCGAGGTCGTCGCCGTGCAGGGCGGCGA
>JAFMJM010000120.1 GCA_017853455.1 Acidimicrobiia bacterium
TGGCGGTGGTGGTCGTGCACTCGGGGCGGGCCCGGACGCTCGCCGACGGCGGCTACGCCGCCAAGGTCGACGCCTGCGTCGCGGCAGCCGCCCGGCTCGGCCTGGGGTCACTCCGCGAGGCCACGGCGGCCTCGGTCGCCGACGACCCGGCCGCCCGCCACGTCGTGGCGGAGAACGCCCGGGTGCTCGCCTTCGTCGACGCGCTGCGGACCGGTGACGGCCCGCAGTTGGGGGCGTTGATGCTCGCGAGCCACGCCAGCCTCCGCGACGACTTCGGTGTGTCGTCGCCCGAGCTCGACGCCACGGTCGAACGGGTCGTCGCGGCCGGCGCGTTCGGCGCGCGCCTCACCGGCGCCGGGTTCGGCGGGTGCGTGGTCGGGATCGCGCCACGTGACCGGGCCGCCGACGTGGTGGCGGCCGCGGTGCGCGCCGGGGCCGACGCGACCGGAACGGCGCCGCTCGGGTTCGTCGTGGGCCGCGCCGACGCGGCCGGTCCGGTCGACGGACCGGCCTGACTCACATCCGGTCGAGCAGCTCGGCCTTCTTCGCCTCGAACTCCGCCGGGGTGATGTGGCCGGCGTCGCGGAGCGCCGCGAGCTGCTGGATCTGCTCGGGCACCGACGGGGCCGGCGCACCGCCACCCTGCTCCGCCATCGCCCGGGCGACGGCGTCGCCCACGGCGTCGGCACCGCGGCGGGTGTCGGCCTTGTCGTGGGCCTCCATCATCCGGTAGATCTCCTGCTGCACGCCGTCGGGGTGCCGCACGAAGTCGAAGGTGGAGTTGCCCTGCTCGCCCGCCGACTGGATCTCGATGTTGCCGGCGCCGATCATGCGCTCGAAGATGCGCTGCTGGAAGTTGATGTTGGTGATCCGGTCGAGCGGGATCTCGGAGCCGTGCCGGGAGATGACGCCGGTCCGGTAGACGACCCGCTGGTTCGTCACGACGAAGTAGGTCCGGGCCCACGCCAGGTACTTGAGCCCGAGCCAGACCACCCAGGCGAGCACGATCACGCCGACGACGAGCTTGACGAACCCCTTGCCCCAGAAGCTCCCGGCCGCCAGGACCAGCGCCACCACGACGAGGAGCGGGATGCCCGTGAGGATCTGGCGCCCGAAGTACCACCAGTGCGGGCGGAGGTCGAGCGCGATCTCCTCGTTGCGGTTCAGCAGTTTCGTGGGGTAGGCCATCCCCGGAGCCTAGGTCACGACCCCGGCACCGGGCGGCGACCCCACGTCGCCACGAACGCCGGGGCGGGCGCCACGAAGGCCGCGTCGGCGAGCCGGGCCAGGGCGGCGTCGACGACCGCGTCGTCGGCCAGGCCGGCCGCCACGATCCGGACGCGGAGCCGCTCCACCGTCAGCGCCCAGAACCGGGCGACCGGACCGCCCCCGACCAGATCGGGACGCAGCCACTCCACGCCGACGTCGCGGTACGACCGCTGCACCAACGGGTCGGGGAACCCACACGCCCAGGCGTAGTCGGTGCCGGTGATCCCCAGCACCTCGATCCAGGCCTGGAGCGCGGCGCCGACCGGCGCCGGCACCGCGGCCGTGGTGTCGATCGCGCAGTCGGTGACCACCAGCACGCCGTCGGGGGCGAGCCAACCGGCCAGGCGGTCGAGCACCGCCTCCCGGGCGGGAAGGTGCTCGAGCACGGCGCGGGAGTGGATCAGGTCGAAGGATCCCGGCGGGAAGTCGTCGACGACGACGTCGTGGCGCCGGACCGTGACGCCGGCGGCGGCGAGCGGGCCGAGCAGCCCGAGATCGACGTCGGTCGCGGTCACGAGGGCCGGGTCGCCGACCCGGTCGGCCAGCCACCGGGCCACCGAGCCCGACCCCGCGCCGAATTCGAGGCAGCGCAGGCCCGGGCGGACCCCGGCCGCCGTCAGGGCCCGTCGGCACAACGGGTCGACCATCGCCTCGAGCAGGGCCAGCCGCTCGGCCTCACCCGGCCAGTCCTGGGTCAGGACGTACTCGCCTTCCTCCGGGAACCCCGGACCGTTCCGGTCGTCAGTCACCGCGGGCGGCCTCCCGCAGGTGCCGGGCGATCCGGGCCCGCGTGGGGCGCTCCACCACCCCCACCTCGGTGACCAGCGCCGAGACCAGGGCGGCCGGGGTGACGTCGAACGCCGGATTGGCGGCGGTCGTGCCGACGGGCGCGACGCGCACGCCGCCGAGGTGGGTCACCTCGTCGGGACCGCGATCCTCGATCACGATGGCCGCGCCGTCGGGCGTGTCCGGGTCGACCGTGGCCAGGGGCGCCGCGACCACGAACGGCACGCCGTGGTGGCGGGCGGCGACCGCCAGGCCGTAGGTGCCGATCTTGTTGGCGACGGCACCGTCGGCGGCGACCCGGTCGGCCCCGACGACGACCAGGTCGACGAGTCCGCGCGCCATCAGCCCGGCGGCGGCGCCGTCGACCACCAGGGTGTGCGGGATGCCGCACCGGTCGAGCTCCCAGGCGGTGAGGCGGGCACCCTGGAGCACCGGTCGGGTCTCGTCGACCCAGACCGAGTGCAGCCGCCCCCGTTCGTGGGCCGCCCGGATCACGCCGACCGCGGTCCCGTAGCCCACGCACGCCAGGGCCCCGGCGTTGCAGTGGGTCAGGACCCGCGCGCCGCGGGGCACCAGGTCGGCGCCGTTCGCCCCGAGAGCCCGGTTGGCCCGGACGTCGGCGGCGGCGTAGGCGCGGGCGGCGGTCAGGGTCGCCGCAGCCGGGTCGTCACCGGCGGCGACGGCGGCGTCGTGGACCGCGAGCACGTGGTCGACGCCGTGCGCCAGGTTGACCGCCGTCGGCCGGGCCCGCCGCACCCGGGCCGCGGCCCGGCGGACGGCCGCCGGGGTGCGCTCGGTGCGCGCCGCGAGCGCCACTCCGTACGCGCCGGTGGCACCGATCGCCGGTGCACCGCGGACGGTGAGGTCGACGATCGCCCCGACGACCGCCGCCACGGTCGCGCACTCGACGTACCGGAGCCGTCCGGGGAGGGCCCGCTGGTCGATCAGGCGGATCCGCCCGGCCCGCCACGCGACCGTCGGCGGGACCGGATCGGGTGTCGCCACGGTGATCCGGTCCCGTCCGCCGTCGTGAGGAGAGTGCCGCCGGCTCAGTACCGGTAGTGGTCGGGCTTGTACGGACCGTCGACCGGGATGCCGAGGTACGCCGACTGCGCCTCGGAGAGCTCGGTGAGGCGCACCCCGAGCTTCTCGAGGTGCAGGCGCGCCACCTCCTCGTCGAGGTGCTTGGGCAGCGTGTACACGCGGTGCTCGTAGAAGTCGGTGTGCGTGAACAGCTCGATCTGGGCGATCACCTGGTTGGTGAAGCTGTTCGACATCACGAACGACGGGTGCCCGGTGGCGCAGCCCAGGTTGAGCAGCCGACCCTCGGCCAGCACGATGATCGAGTGGGCCGGGCGGCCGTCGGCGGCGGGGATCCGCCACTCGTCGACCTGGGGCTTGATCTCGACCCGCTCGGCTCCGGGCAGCGCGGCGAGACCGGCCATGTCGATCTCGTTGTCGAAGTGCCCGATGTTGCCGACGATGGCGTTGTGCTTCATCCGCGACATGTGGTCGACGGTGATCACGTTGGCGTTGCCGGTCGCGGTGATGAAGACGTCGGCCTCCTCGACCACGTCCTCGATCCGCAGCACCTGGTAACCCTCCATGGCGGCCTGGAGCGCGCAGATCGGGTCGATCTCGGTGACGATGACCCGGGCGCCCTGACCCCGCAGCGACTGCGCGCTGCCCTTGCCGACGTCGCCGTAGCCGCAGACGACCGCGACCTTCCCGGCGAGCATGACGTCGGTGGCGCGGCAGATGCCGTCGACCAGCGAGTGCCGGCAGCCGTAGAGGTTGTCGAACTTCGACTTCGTCACCGAGTCGTTGACGTTGATGGCCGGGAAGAGCAGCGAGCCGTCGGCGTGCATCTGGTAGAGGCGGTGCACCCCGGTGGTGGTCTCCTCGGTGACGCCCTTCACGCCGGCGCCGATCGTGTGCCAGCAGTGCGGGTCGTCGGCGTAGACGGTCGCCATCATCCCGAGGAACTCCTGCCAGTCCTCGGGGTCGGAGGCCTGGGGAGCCGGCACGGCCCCGGCCCGCTCGAACTCGACGCCCTTGTGGATCGCGAGCGTGGCGTCACCGCCGTCGTCGAGCAGCATGTTGGGGCCACCGCCGTCGGGCCAGCGCAGGGCCTTCTCGGTGCACCACCAGTACTCCTCGAGGGTCTCGCCCTTCCAGGCGAAGACCGGGATGCCGGCGGCGGCGATCGCGGCGGCCGCGTGGTCCTGGGTCGAGAAGATGTTGCACGACGCCCACCGGACCTCGGCGCCGAGCGCGACGAGCGTCTCGATCAGGACGGCGGTCTGGATGGTCATGTGGAGGGATCCGGTGATGCGGGCCCCGGTGAGCGGCTTGGAGGCGCCGTAGCGCTCGCGCAGGGCCATGAGGCCCGGCATCTCGTGCTCGGCCAGCTCGATCTCCTTGCGGCCGAAGGCCGCCAGGGTGAGGTCGGCGACCTTGAAGTCGCCGGCCTGGGTCGCGCCGGGGGCGACGTCGGTGGTGGTCATGGGTTCTCCTGGGTCCGTCGTCGGCGACGCCGACGCTCGAGTGGGCAACTCCGGCGCGACACGCGTCTCGGGGGGTACCCGGACGTCGGCCTGCGCTGGAGTCGGCCCGGATCACCGGGTGACAGCCCTGACGGGCCCGACCGGGAATCAGCGTACCCGCGCCTCAGCCACCCACCGCGCGCTTGAGCTGCGCGATCGCCTCGATCGGACCGGGGTCGACGTCGTGGTCGAGCGCCAGGTAGGTGCTGACCCAGTCGCCGAGGTACGCGAGGTCGAGGAGCTGGGCCAGGGGCCCGTCCCCGGCGGCGGTCACCGTGAGGATCTGCGCCACGCACTCCTCGACGAGGTCGCGGGTGGCCGCGACCCGGGCGTCGATCCACGGGCCCGATCCGTCGTGCACGAGCTCCACCAGCGAGAGCACCTGCCGGGTCACGTCGCCGTGCTGGCCCCAGGCGCAGACCTCGTTGTGGTCGAGTTCGGGGTAGGTGTTCCAGAAGGCGGGGGCCTTGGCGTTCTCGTTGACCGACTGCTTCCAGCGCAGGGCGGCGGCCGCCCCCACCGGGCCGGCCCCGTAGACGAGCGGCCACGTGACCCCGATGCGCCGGGCGAGCTCCCGGGCCGGATTGCGCGGTGCGGCGATCTCGGGGACGCAGGCGTCGCGGCGGAGCCGCACCTGGGCCTCGGCGGCCTGCAGCCCGGCGTGCCCGTCGGGCAGCCACCCGAGCCGGAAGAGCAGGGCGACGGCCGGCACCACCATCGGCCCGAGCGCGAAGCGCGGACCCGGAGCGCCGGGAGCCACGGGCAGGTGCAGACCCCGGGCCGCACCCAGGTCGGCGAGCGGACCACCCGCCGTGATGGTGACGAGCCCGGCGCCGGCGGCCACGGCCGCCTCCGCCTGGGCCAGTGTCTCCCCCGTCGACCCCGAGTACGAGACCGCCACGGCCAACGTGCGCGGACCGAGGAAGGCGGGGGCCGCGTGCTGCTTCGAGACCAGCACCGGCACGGGGCACGACCCGGCCGCGACGGCGGCCAGGACGTCACCGACCACGCCGGACCCGCCCATGCCCAGGACGCAGACGTGGTCGTACCGGGTGGGGTCGGGAAGGGACGCCGACCCCAGGACCCGGGCGGTGGCGGCGTGGGCGGCGGCGAGGTCCTCGGGCGCCGCCCGCAACGCCTCGACCACCCCGAGGGAGTCGGTCACCGGATCAGGCCGCGAACGTCGGCGACACGCCGTCGGCCTCGGCCTTCGCCACGAGGCGGTCGTGCTCGGCGTCGGAGACCGTCTCGGCCTCGTCGATCAGCATGATCGGGATGTCGTCGCGCACCACGTAGCGGCGGTGGAGCCGGGGGTTGTAGAGCGACTCCTCGTCGGCGAAGTACCAGAGGGGCCCCTTGTCCTCGGGGCAGGCGAGGATCTCGAGCAGCTTGGGGTCCAGGGCCACGGTTTCTCCAGGCGTCGGGGTGGGGCAGAACTTAGTGGTCGTCGCCGCCGACGACGGCGAGGACCTCGGCCGTCCGGTCGGCGCAGGCCTGCGGATCGGCGGCCTCGACGTTGCAGCGCAGCAGCGGCTCGGTGTTCGACGCCCGGAGGTTGAACCACCAGTCGTCGTACTCGACCGTCAGGCCGTCGAGCCGGTCCTGGCGGGCGTCGGGAAACGCCGCGGCCACCGCCTCGACGACGGCCGCCGGGTCGGCCACCCGTCGGTTGATCTCCCCCGAGGCCGCGTAGCGCTCGTAGGGCACCCGGAGCTCCGACAGGGGGACGTCGGCCTTCGACAGCTGCTCGAGCACGATCAGCGCAGCGATGATCCCGGAGTCGGCCCGGAAGTTGTCGCGGAAGTAGTAGTGCGCGGAGTGCTCGCCGCCGAACACCGCGTCGGTCTCGGCCATCACACCCTTGATGAACGAGTGCCCCACCCGGGTGCGCACCGGGGTCCCACCCTCCTCGCGGACGATCTCGGGCACGGCCCGCGAGCAGATGCAGTTGTGGACCACGATCCCACCCGGCGAACGCCCGAGCATCGCCTTGGCCAGGATCGCCGTGGTCGTGGAGCCCGAGACCGGCACGGCCCGGTCGTCGACGAGGAACACCCGGTCGGCGTCACCGTCGAACGCCAGCCCGACGTCGGCGCCGCGGGCGAGGACCTCGCCCTGGAGGTCGCGCAGGTTCTCGGGGTTGATCGGATCGGCCGGGTGGTTCGGGAACGTGCCGTCGAGCTCGGCGAAGAGCAT
This sequence comes from Acidimicrobiia bacterium, assembly GCA_017853455.1. GTDB lineage: Bacteria > Actinomycetota > Acidimicrobiia > IMCC26256 > PALSA-555 > CAIUKV01. The sequence continues at coordinate 6,798 of JAFMJM010000120.1, forward strand.
CGAGAGCTCCATGGGGAGTCCAGAGAACACGGCCGGCACGATCAGGCCCCCGACCCCGTTGGCCGTGTCGGCCACCACCCGCAGGGGGCGCAGGGCGTCGAGGTCGACGAACGACCGGACGTGGGCCACGAAGGCGCCGAGGAGGTCCCGGCGCTCGATCCCGCCCGGCTCGGGGGCCCGCTCGAGCAGACCCTCGGCGACCATGGCGTGGAGCTGGCGCAGGCCGGACTCCTCCCCGATCGGCGCGGCGCCGGCGCGACAGAGCTTGATGCCGTTGTACTCGGCCGGGTTGTGGCTGGCGGTGAACATCGCGGCCGGCGCGGCGAGGCTGCCCGCCGCGAAGTAGACGAGGTCGGTCGACGCCAGGCCCAGGTCGACGACGTCGGC
>JAFMJM010000121.1 GCA_017853455.1 Acidimicrobiia bacterium
GCTCGTCGCCACCGTCGCCGACCGGGTGCGCCGGTCGGTGGCCGCCTCGATCGGGAGCGTCGGCCTGGCGGTGGGGATCGTGGCGCTCGGCGTGGCGCCGCACTACGGCATGGGCGTGGCGGCGATGTTCGTGATGGGCACGTCGTACCTGTTCGTGGCGACGTCGGTCAACACCGGCGTCCAGGCGAAGGTCTCCGACCAGTATCGCGGCCGGGTGATGTCGATCTACCTGTCGTCGCTGTTGCTCGGCGTGCCGGTGGGTGCGCTGATCCAGGGCAAGCTCGCCGCCGTGTTCGGGCTGCGCGAGGTGATCGTCGGATCGGGTCTGCTGTGGCTGGCGTTCATCGGGTGGCTGTTCGTGCGGTACCAGCGCCTGGCGCCGCTCGACGAGCAGCGGATCACGACCGAGCCCGCGCCGTCGGTGTGATCGTCGACGCGCACGTCCACGTCGTCGCCGCCGACCGCGACCGCTACCCGTTGCGCCCGGGCACGGCGACCAACCCGTGGTACGAGACCCACCCCTGTGACGCCGACGACCTGGTGGGGCTCCTGGCCGGCGCCGGGGTCGACCGCGCGGTGCTGGTCCAGGCGGTGGGGGCGTACTCCTTCGACAACACCTACGTGCTCGACGCCACCGCGGCGAGGGCCGGGACCTTCGCCTCGGTGGTGTGCACCGACCGCGCGGCGGCCGATCCGGTGGGCGCGGTGGGCGACCTCGTGCGCGGGCGCGGCGCGGGTGGGTACCGCTGGTTCACGGTGGGTGACGACCCCCGCCTGGCCGAGCCCGCCGGACTGTGGACCGCACTGGCCGCGCTCCGGGTCCCGGTGCTGGTCGTGTGCTTTCCCGACCGACTCGACGAGCTCGTCGAACTGGTGCCTCGACTCCCGGCGGTGCCGCTGGTGCTCGACCACTGCGGGTTCGCGACCTTCGAGCGGGGGATCCCCGACGCCCTCGCGGCCCTGGCCGCCATCCCGACCGTGCACCTGAAGGTCACGACCGAGGTCCTGCGTGCGGCCGCCGACGCCGACGAGCCGGCCGAGGTGGTCGCCGACCTGATGGCGCGCTCGGGTGGACGCTGCCTGTGGGGCTCCGACTGGTCGCAGACCCACGACGTGCCCTACGGGGAACTCGTGGAGGAGGGACGACGGGCCGCCGCCGGGCTCACCGCCGCCGACCGGGATGCGTTCCTCGGTGGCACCGCACTGACGCTCTGGCCCCGGCTCGCCTGACCCCGACCCCGCCCACCCCGTTGTTTGGGTGATTGTGGGGGCCAGAGGCCCCACAATCACCCAAACAACGATCTCGGGGTCAGGAGCGGTGGTACCAGCGGGCCAGGAGGTCGATCGAGGCGTCGAGGTCGTCGTGCCGGGCGTCGACCAGGGCCTGCGCCGAGTGCGGCAGGTACGACTCGAGGTCGCCGGCCTCGACCTGGGCGAGGATGGCACGGGCGGCCACGGGCGCCGGCAGCACCTCGTGGCTGGGGGCGGTGGCCACCAGCGCGTCGGGGCCGTCGGCGTCGGTCTCGGCGTCGACGAGGGCCGGGTAGACGAGGTTCACTCGGACGCCGGTGCCGCGCAACTCGCCGGCCAGGGCCTCGAACCAGGCGCTGAGGGCGGCCTTCGACGCGGCGTAGGCGGTCTCCCCGGGCGGCGAGATCTTGGCCGCCATCGACGACACCGCGACGACCGCTCCGGTGCCGCGGGCCAGCATCGACGGGAGCAGCGCCCGCGTGAGCCGGACCGGTGAGAGGTAGTTGCACCGCATCAGGTACTCGAGGTCCGCCGACGGCGTCTCGAGCGCCCCGGCGTGGTAGTTCGACCGGGCGGCGTTGTTGATCAGCACGTCGACGCGACCGAGGCCGGCGACGACCTCGGCCGCGAAGCCGACCAGCCGGTCGAGGTCGGCCAGGTCGACCGTCCAGGCCTGGCACCCGGGGGAGTGCTCCCGGCAGTCGGCCAGCACGGCCTCGAGCCGGTCGGTCCGGCGGGCGCAGAGACCCACCACCGCGCCCGCCCGGGCGAGCTCGCGCGCGAGGGCCGCACCGATCCCCGACGAGGCGCCGGTGACCAGGACCCGCCGGCCGGCCCAGGCGGACGCCACCCTCAGGACCGCTGGTCGAAGGCGACCTTCACCGCGCCGCTGTCGGCCTGGGTGGCCAGGGCGGCGAAGGCGGTGCGCCACTCGTCGAGGGCGAAGGTGTGGGTCAGCATCGGCGTGAGGTCGATGCGGCCCGACGCCACGAGGTCGAGGTAGTGCTGGATGCCGTGCTTGCGCACGCCCTCGACGTCCTCCATGCCGAAGGCGTTGGAGCCGACCCAGACGATCTCCTTGAAGTAGAGCGGCGTCCACTCCCAGGAGAACTCGCCGTGCACGCCGGCCTTGACGAGCGTGCCGCGCGCCTTGAGCACCCGGACGCTCACCTCCTGGCTGTCCTGCTTGGCGATCGTGTCGTAGACCACGTCGATGCCGCCGGGGAACGCCATCGGCAACGCGCGGTCACCGTGCAGCACGCCGCCGGACCACTCGGCGATCTCCTCGATCAGCTCCTTGAGGGGCTCGTGGCGGAACACCCGGTGGGCGCCGAGGGTGGTGGCGAGCGCCGCCTGCGACTCGAAGCGGGCCACGACGCCGACCTCGACGTCGGGGTACAGCGCCCGCAGGATCGCGACCGCGCACGACCCGAGCGCCCCGGCGCCGTAGACGAGCACCTTGCTGCCCGGCTCGGGGGCGTGGCGGGTCACCGAGTGCAACGACACGGCGAACGGGTCGGCGAAGACCGCGATCTCGTCGGGGACCGAGTCGGGCACCGGGAAGACCATCGAGTCGTGGGCGAGCATCTCGGTGGCGAAGCCGCCGGGGAGGTCGGTGGAGGTGCCGATGTGGATGCCGGGGGCGAGGGGGCCGGTGCGGAAGTTCCAGCACAGGGTGAGGTCGCCGTCGGCGCACGCCGGGCAGACGGGGTCGATGCCGCGGGGCGCGCAGCTCAGCCAGGGGTTGAGCACGACCCGGTCGCCGACCGCCACGCCGGTGGCCTCCGGGCCGACCTCGATCACGTCGGCGACGACCTCGTGGCCGAGCACCTGGGGGAACGACGAGAAGTCGATCATCGGGTTGTCGGGGTTGGACGTGCCCCAGTCCATGAACACCTGCTTGGCGTCGGAGCCGCAGATGCCCGTGAGGCGGGGCGCCAGGCGCACCCAGTCGGGGCGGGGGAGCGGCAGGTCGTCGCGCTCGACGAGCTGCATCGGGGTGACGTCGAGGGCGTCGAGGAGGGGATTGCCGGTGACGGTCCCGGTGGGCTCGGGCGGCAGGCCGTAGACGAGGGCGCGCATGGTGCTCCTGGTGGATCGGGACCCGGGCCGGGTGGCGGGCCGGGTGGTGGCTCCGGCGCACACATTGCCCCGGTTGAACGATCGTATGCTAGACATACGCACCGTAGGTCCTTCGCCGAGCCCGGAGCCACCACCCATGTCCGAGTCCGACTCCACCCCGTTCGACCCCCGGGGTGCCCGGGTCCTGCTGACCGGCGCCTCGTCGGGCATCGGGGCGGCGCTCGCCGAGCGGCTCGCCGCCGAGGGCGCCACGCTCGGCCTGGTGGGGCGCGACGCCGGTCGCCTGGCCGCCACGCTCGCCGCCTGCGAGGCCCACTCCACCGGTCACCGGTCCTTCGTCTGCGACCTCGCCGACTGGGACGCCCTCGACGCCCTCGCCGCCGACGTGCTGGCCTGGGGTGGTGTCGACTGCCTGATCAACAACGCCGGCATCCCCAAGCACAAGGACGTCTTCCACCTCGACGCCGAGACCGTCGACCTCGTGATGCGGGTCAACTACTCGTCGCCGGTGCGCCTCACGCTCGCACTGCTGCCCCACATGGCCGAGCGGGGCTCCGGACGCATCGTGATGGTGTCGTCGGTGGCCGCCACCCTGTCGTCGCCCGGGGAGGGCGCCTACGACGCCTCCAAGGCGGCGCTGTCGGTGTTCAGCGAGGCGATGGCGATCGACGTCTGGGACCACGGCATCCGGGTCAACATCGTCTACCCGGGTGTCGTCGACACGCCGCTGTTCCTCGTGCCCGACAACGACCCGCTCTCGCCCGACATCGAGAAGATCCCGGTGGCGGAGTTCGTCGACGGGATGATGGCGGGCCTCGCCGAGGACCGGCTCGAGATCTACGTGCCGGCGTTCTTCCACGACATCGCCAAGGGCAAGGCCCAGAACGTCGGTGGGTTCATCGCCGGTTCGGTCGGCTGGATCCGCCAGCAGCAGGGCCGGGCCTGACCCGTGGCCCGACGTCTGCCCCGCGGCCAGGAGACGCGTGAGCGCATCCTGGCCGAGGCCCTGCGGCTGTTCGCCGAGCGCGGCTACGCCCGCGTCGGCGTCGAGGAGATCGCCGAGGCCGCCGGGGTGACGAAGGGCGCGGTGTACCACTGGTTCACCGACAAGGACGACCTCGGTCGCGAGCTCCAGCACGACCTCTACGCGCGGTTGTCGGCGCGGGCGCTCGCCGCGATGGATCCGGCGGGCGACGCCGTCGTCAACATGATGCGGGCGTTCGACGCCTACCTCGAGGCGCTGGGCTCGTTCGACGAGGCCCGCTTCTTCCTGCGCGACGCCTGGGTGATCCCGGCCCTCGACGAGGGTGGGCGGCGCGACCACGACGACGGCACCGAGTTCGTCCGCGGCGCCCTCGCCACCGCCATGGCGCGCGGCGAGATCGTCCCCCTCGACCCCGACGCCCTCGCCCGCGTGCTCATGGGCATGTGGGCCGAGGCCACCCTGCACGTGCTGCGCACCGGCGACCGGGGCGCGACCGTGGCGGTGGTCGAGCAGTTCTGCACGTCCCTCCGACCCGCACTGGAGCGATCATCATGACCAACACGGCCTGGGCCAAGCGCGACGCCAAGCACCTCATCCACCCGGTGACCCCGCCGGCCGAGATCGAGCGCGGTGGCGCCCGCGTCGTCGTCGAGGGCGACGGCTGGATGATCACCGACGACCGCGGCCGCGAACTCATCGACGGATTCGCCGGCCTGTGGTGCGTGGCGGTCGGACACGCCAACCCCGAGATCATCGAGGCCGTCCAGGAGCAGATGGAGACCCTCGAGTACTTCACGACGTTCCACGGGCAGTCGCACCCGAAGGCCATCGAGCTCGCCGAGAAGGTGGCGTCGATGATGCCGCCGGAGTACGGGCTCAACCACGTGATGTTCTCGTCGGGCGGCTCCGAGGCCAACGAGACCAACATCAAGCTGGTTCGGATGTACTGGGCCGTGCAGGGCCAGGAGCGCCGCTTCGTGATCGTGGGCCGCAACCACGGCTACCACGGCCTCACCATCGCCACCATGACGGCGACCGGCATCCACCCGATGCGCTGGAACTTCGGGCCCGAGGCCCCCGGCTTCGCCCACATCCCGGCGCCGTACTGCTACCAGTGCGAGCTGAAGCTCGAGTACCCGTCGTGCGGGCTCGCCTGCGCCGAGGAGTTCGAGCGGCTGGTCCAGGAGCAGGGCGCCGAGAACATCGCGGCGTTCATCGCCGAGCCGGTCATCGGCGCCGGCGGGATCATCCCGCCGCCCGAGGGCTACTTCCAGCGCATCCGCGAGATCTGCGACAAGTACGGGATCCTGCTCATCATCGACGAGGTCGTCACCGGCTTCGGTCGCGGCGGCACGATGTTCGGGTTCGAGCGCTACGGGGTGCGGCCCGACGTCGTGACGATGGCCAAGGGCATCACCAGCGGTTACCTGCCGCTCGGCGCGTCGGTGATCTCCGACCACGTCTACGACACCATCCGGGCGAACCTCCACGAGATGATGCCGATCAGCCACGGATTCACCTACTCGGGGCACCCCACGTGCTGCGCCGCCGCGCTCGCCAACATCGAGATCATCGAGCGCGAGAACCTGGCCCAGAACGCCGCCGAGGTGGGCGAGTACCTCATCGGCCAGATGCGCGAGCGCCTCGGTCACTTCGAATCGATCGGTGAGATCCGGGGGATCGGACTGATGATCGGCATCGACCTCGTCGCCGACCGGGAGACCAAGCGCGGCTTCACCATGCCCCACTCGGCCTGCTCGCTGGTCGAGCACGAGGCGTGGGAGCGGGGGCTCTACTGCCGGGCGATGGGCATGGAGACGGTCGGCCTGGCGCCGCCGCTGACCATCACCCGCGAGGTGTGCGACCGCATGGTCGACATCCTGGTGGAGTCCTTCGAGGCCATGGAGGCCCAGCTCATGCCCGCCGAGCGCGCCAAGTCCTGACCCCACCGAACCGCGGCAGCGTTTGTTCGTTCGTCGTGCCCCTGGCACGGACGAACGAACAAACGCTCAGGGGGTGGGCCGGGTGTACACCGGAATGCCGCGCTTCCAGGTCTGGAGGACCAGAGCGTCGGCGGCCGGGCGGTCGAGCACGACGAGGTCGGCGAGCAGGCCCGGGGCGATCGCCCCGCGCTCGTGCTCCTGGTGCCCGGCGTACGCCGCGCCCGAGGTGTAGGCGGCCAGCCAGTCGGTGAACGGCAGCGTCTGCTCGGGTTCGAACTCGAGTCCGGTCGAGGTCCGACGCCCGATGCCGAGCGCCACCCCCCACAGCGGCGGCACCGGCGCGCACGGGTCGTCGGACGACCCGGCCAGGCGCACCCCGGCCTCGGCCAGGCCGGCGAAGGCCAGCCAGTGGTGGTCGTCGAAGTGGGCGCCGCCCGCGTTGTGACCGACGTGCTCGACGAACCCGGGCTGCACGACCGCCACCGCGCCGAGGTCGGCCAGGGCCCGCCACTGCTCGGGTCCGGTGACCCCGGCGTGCTCCACCCGGAAGCGGTGGTCGCGCCCCGGGTGGGCCCGGGCGATGCCGGTGGCGACGTCGATCATCGCCTGCACGCCCCGGTTGCCCATGGCGTGGACGGCGACCCCGAAGCCGCGGTCGGCGGCCCGCCGGGCGTGCTCCTCGAGGTCGCCGAACAGCATGCCGATCCGCAGGGGGTGGCCGCCGGCCGTGACGTCGAGGGCGATGGCCACCCCGCCGTCGGCGAAGAGCTTCATGGCGCCGACGCGCACCCGGTCGTCACCCTCACCGGTGACCGGGCCGTCGAGGCGGGCGGTGTGGTCGTTGCGCAGCAGCGCCGCCGGGTGGGGCATCGCCACCACGTCGACGGGCAGGGTCCCCGCCCGGGCCATCGCCCG
>JAFMJM010000122.1 GCA_017853455.1 Acidimicrobiia bacterium
CCGTTGTGGACCATCTTCACGAAGTGGCCCGCGCCGACCGGCCCGCAGTGCAGGTAGCCGTCCTGGGCGGTGCCGTCGGTCCGGGTGCGCCCCGGCGTCGGCTCGGCGCTCCCCTCGCCCGGTGCGATGGTGGCGAAGATCGGGTCGAGCCGCTCCACCGCCTCGGTGTCACCGCCGATCATGAGGCAGTAGCCGCGCTCGAGTCCCCACACGCCACCGCTCGTGCCGCAGTCGACGTAGTGGACGCCCTTCGCCGCGGCCTCGGCGCCCCGGGTGAGGTCGTCGAGGTAGTGCGAGTTGCCGCCGTCGATGATCGTGTCGCCGGGCTCGAGCACCTCGAGCAGGTCGTCGACGGTCGACTGCACCACCGCCGCCGGGACCATGATCCACACGGCCCGCGGCGCCGTGAGCTTCGCCGCGAGGTCGGCGAGCGACGACGCCGGGGTCGCACCCTCGCCGGCGAGCTCGTCGATCGGGCCCTGGGCGTGGTCGTAGACCACGCACGAGTGGCCGTCGCGCATGAGCCGGCGCACGAGGTTGGCGCCCATGCGCCCGAGTCCGACCATGCCGAGCTGCATCGGGGAGGAGGTGGCCATCGGGGGTCCTTTCGGTGTCGCCCGGCGGGCGGGGTCAGCCCTTGAGGCTGCGGTAGTGGCGGATCAGCGCGCTCGTCGACGAGTCGTAGTCGAGGGTCGGCTCGTCGGCGGCGATCAGGTCGGGGGCGATCTTCTTCGCCAGCACCTTGCCGAGCTCCACGCCCCACTGGTCGAACGAGTCGATGCCCCACACCGCACCCTGCGTGAACACGTTGTGCTCGTAGAGCGCGACGAGCGTGCCGAGCCGGTACGGCGAGACGACGTCGGTCAGGATCACCGAGGTGGGGCGGTTGCCCTCCATCACCCGGTGGGGCACCACGGCCTCGGGGGTGCCGTCGGCCCGGACCTCGTCGGCGGTCTTGCCGAACGCGAGGGCCTGCGCCTGCGCGAACACGTTGGCGCTGAGCAGGTCGTGGTGGTCGCCGAGCGGGTTGAGCGTGCGGCCGAACCCGATGAGGTCGAGCGGAACGATCGTCGTGCCCTGGTGGATGAGTTGGTAGAAGGAGTGCTGGCCGTTGGTGCCGGGCTCACCCCAGTAGACGGGTCCGGTGTCGGCCTGCACGGGCTCGCCGGTCAGGGTCACGTGCTTGCCGTTGGACTCCATCGTGAGCTGCTGGAGGTAGGCCGGGAAGCGCTCGAGGTACTGGTCGTAGGGCATCACCCCGACCGTCTGGCAGCCGAAGAAGTTGCGGTACCAGACGGCGAGCAGGCCCATGAGCACGGGCAGGTTCCGGTCGAACGGCGCCGTGCGGAAGTGCTCGTCGACGGCGTGGAACCCGGCGAGCAGCTCCCCGAACTGCTCGGGGCCGATGGCGAGCATGGTCGAGATGCCGATGGCGGAGTCCATCGAGTAGCGGCCACCCACCCAGTCCCAGAAGACGAACATGTTGTCGGGGTCGATCCCGAACTCGGCCACGCCGGCGGTGTTGGTCGACACCGCCACGAAATGGCGGGCGACCGCGGCGTCGTCGCCCAGGGCGTCGAGCAGCCACGCCCGGGCCGAGTGGGCGTTGGTCATCGTCTCGAGGGTGGTGAACGTCTTCGACGAGACGATGAACAGCGTCTCGGCCGGGTCGAGGTCACGGGTGGCCTCGACCAGATCGGTCGAGTCGACGTTGGAGACGAACCGGAAGGCCAGGTCGCGCTGCGAGTAGTGGCGCAACGCCCGGTAGGCCATGACCGGACCGAGGTCGGAACCGCCGATGCCGATGTTGACGACGGTGCGGATGCGGCGGCCGGTGAAGCCGGTCCACGAACCCGAGCGGACGGCGTCGACGAACACCGCCATCCGGTCGAGGACGGCGTGGACCTCGGCCACGACGTCGACGCCGTCGACGACGAGGGTCTCGCCCTTCGGCATGCGCAGCGCGACGTGCAGGACCGATCGGTCCTCGGAGACGTTGATCCGGTCACCCCGGAACATGGCGTCGATGTGCGCCCGCAGGCCGGACTCCTCGGCGAGCTGCACCAGCAGCGCCAGGGTCTCATCGGTGATCCGGTGCTTCGCGTAGTCGAGGTACAGACCGCAGGCCTCGGCGTGCAGTCGGTCACCCCGGTCGGGGTCGTCGGCGAAGAGCTCGCGCAGGTGCCGGGGCCGGACGACCTCGGCGTGGGCCGCGAGCGCGGCGAAGGCGGGTCGCTCGGTCAGGGGTGCCGGCACGGTGCCCTCCGGATCAGGCGACCGACGAGCGCTGCGACTCGATGCGCTCGATCAGGTGCTTCCACGACTTCACGAACGCGTCGGCGCCGTCGGTCTGGAGCTGGGCGGCGAGGGCCGCGACGTCGATCCCTGCGGCCGCGAACTCGGCCAGCACGGCGTCGCAGTCACCGCCGTCGGGCGCCATCGGCTCCCCGACCTCACCGTGGTCGGCGAAGGCGAGCACCGTGGAGTCGGGCATCGTGTTGATGGTGTTGGGGGCGGCCAGGCCGCCGACGTAGAGCGTGTCGGGCGCGTGGGGGTCCTTCGTGCTCGTGCTGGCCCAGAGCAGGCGCTGCGGCCGGGCACCCTCGGTGGCCAGGCGCTGCATGCGGTCGGAGTCGAGCACCTCGCGGTAGGCCCGGTAGACGTCGCCGCCCACCGCGAGCGCCAGCTTGTCGCGCAGCGTGTCGGGGATGCGGTCGGCGACCGCCTTGTCCCAGCGCGACATGAACACCGACGCGACCGACCCGACGTCGGGGTCGAGGCCGCGGGCCACGCGCTGCTCGATGCCCGTGAGGTAGGCGTCGGCGGCGGCCCGGTACTGGTCGGCGTCGAACAGGAGGGTGACGTTCACCGGCACCCCGGCCGCGATGCTGGCCGTCACCGCCGGCAGACCCTCGGCGGTCCCGGGGATCTTGATGAAGAGGTTCTTGCGGCCGGCCTGGGCGTGGAGGGCGGCAGCGGCCCGGGCGGTGGCCTCGGGGTCGTACGCCAACTCGGGCGACACCTCGAGCGAGACCCAGCCGTCGACGCCGGCGGTGCGCTCGTGGACGGCGAGGAAGGCGTCGGCCGCGCGCCGGAGGTCCTCGATGGCGAGCTCGAAGAACAGCGCCTCCCCGGTGAGGCCGGCGGCCCCCTTCTCACGGATGGCGGCGTCGTAGGCCCCGCTCTCGATCGCGTTGTCGAAGATCGACGGGTTGGAGGTCAGCCCGGTGATCGAGCAGTCGTCGATGTACCGCTGCAGACCACCGTCGTCGAGCATCGTCCGGGTGATGTTGTCGAGCCACAGGCTCTGACCGAGTTCGTGCAGCTGCTGCGTGGGCGAAGCCATCGGGAGGATCCTCCGGGGATCGGGACCGGCGGGGCACGGGACGGGCCCAGAGCCTACGGTGGAGCGGTGACCCCCGCCGAGCGACCCGTCGACCGGGAGCGCCTGGGTCGCCGGGCCCGACGCCTCGAGTGGATCACGGTTGGGTGGAACGTCGGCGAGTTCGGCGTGACCCTCGCTCTCGGGCTCGCCGCCCGGTCGCTCGCCCTCGTGGCGTACGGCCTCGAGTCGTGCGTGGAGGTGTTCGCCTCCCTGGTGGTGGTGTGGCACCTCCGGGGCGCCGGCTCCGACCCCCGCACCCGCCGGGCCATGGGGCTGGTGGCCGTGGCGTTCTTCGCCCTGGCCGGGGTGCTGGCGGTCGGGGCGGTCCGCAGCCTGGTCGTCGGCACCCGCCCCGACGACTCGCCCCTCGGCGTCGCCTACCTGGCCCTCGCCGTCGTGGTGATGCTGGTCCTGGCCGTGCAGAAGCAGCGGCTGGGCCGCGCCCTCCCCAACCACCCGCTCGAGCACGAGGCCCGGATCACCTTCCTCGACGCGGCGCTGGCGTTCGGGATCCTGACGGCACTGGTGCTCGACGCCACCCTCGGCTGGTGGTGGACCGACCCGCTCGCCGCCCTCGCCGTCGCGGCGACCGCGGTGCCCGAGGGCCTCGACGCGTGGCGGGACCACCGCAACGGATCTCCGCCGCCGGTCTGAGCGCGCGACCTACTTGATGGCGACGAGGTGCACGACGTACCACTCGCCGCGCCACGAGATCATCGACTTCACGACGAACGAGCGGTCCTGGCCGTTGACGCGGTAGCGCAACTGCGAGTCGAACACCCGCCAGTACGAGCCCTTGTTGTACTCGGCCCCCGGCTGCACCCAGACCGCGGTGCTCTCGGGGACGTCGATCCCCACGAACTGCGCGACGGACGCGTCGGCGCCGAGGAGGGCGTGGTAGGCGTGGACGTCGGCGACGTACTGGGCCACGAGCCGGTTGCGCCAGTCGGCTTCGGGGTTGCTGATCGCCTTCACCTGCAGGTACGCACCGAGCGGGAAGAAGAACGGCATGGCCAGGTCGGTGTCGTCGGTGACGATGGCCTGCCAGAGCCCGGCGACGTGCTCCTGGAACAACGGGCTGGTGGTGGTCGGCTTGTCCTCGGTCTGGGGCAGCGAGCCCGGATCGACCGTGGTGGTGGTCGTGGGGGCCAGCGTCGTGGTGGGCGCCAGCGTCGTCGTCGTGGTCGAGGTGACCACCGGCGCCGCGGTCACCGAACCCGACTCCGAGCCGCCGTCGGTGACGAGCAGGACCGCGCCCGCGCCGATCGCCGCGACGCCGATCAGCCCCGCGCCGACCTGGCCCCACGGCCGCGGCCGACGGGACCGCGACGACCGGTGCGTGCTGCGACCCGCCAAGGGGTCAGAGCGCGTCGATGACGGCGTTGAAGGTGGGGCTCGGCCGCATGGCCGCCACCACCTTGTCGTCGTCGGGGAAGTAGTAGCCCCCGATGTCGACGGGTGAGCCCTGCACGGCGTTGAGCTCGTCGACGATCACCTTCTCGTTCGCGGTGAGCGCCGCGGCGACCGGCGCGAACTTGGCGGCCAGCGCCGGGTCGTCGGTCTGGGCGGCGAGCTCCTGGGCCCAGTAGAGCGCCAGGTAGAAGTGGCTGCCCCGGTTGTCGAGCTCGTTGACCTTGCGCGACGGCGAGCGGTTCTCGTCGAGGACCCGGCCGGTGGCGCGGTCGAGCGTGTCGGCGAGGAGCTGGGCGGTGGCGTTGCCCGAGGTCTGGGCGAGGTGCTCGAGCGAGGCGGCGAGGGCCAGGAACTCGCCGAGGGAGTCCCACCGCAGGTGGTTCTCCTTGACGAACTGCTGGACGTGCTTGGGGGCCGAGCCGCCGGCACCCGTCTCGAACAACCCGCCGCCGTTCATCAGCGGCACGATCGAGAGCATCTTGGCGCTGGTGCCGAGCTCCATGATCGGGAAGAGGTCGGTGAGGTAGTCGCGCAGCACGTTGCCGGTGGCCGAGATGGTGTCCTCGCCGCGCCGGATGCGCTCGAGGGAGTACGTGCAGGCCGCGGCCGGCGCCATGATCTCGACGGTGAGCCCGCTGAGGTCGTGCTCGGGCAGGTACCGCTTCACCTTCTCGATCAGCTGCGCGTCGTGGGCGCGGGTCTCGTCGAGCCAGAACACCACCGGCGCGCCGGTCAGGCGGGCCCGGGTGACCGCCAACTTGACCCAGTCGCGCACGGGGCCGTCCTTGACCTGGCAGGCCCGCCAGATGTCGCCGGACTCGACCCGGTGCTCCATGAGCACGGCGCCGCTGCGGTCGACGACGCGCACGGTGCCGTCGGCGGGGATCTCGAAGGTCTTGTCGTGGGAGCCGTACTCCTCGGCCTGCTGGGCCATCAGCCCGACGTTGGGCACCGTGCCCATCGTCGCCGGGTCGAAGGCACCGTGGGCGATGCAGTCGCGGATGACGGCGTCGTAGACCCCGGCGTACGACGAGTCGGGGATCACCGTGACGGCGTCCTGACGCTCACCGGCGGCGTTCCACATCTTGCCGGAGTCGCGGATCATGGCCGGCATGGAGGCGTCGACGATGACGTCCGAGGGCACGTGCAGGTTGGTGATGCCGCGGTCGGAGTCGACCATGGCGATCGCCGGACCCTCGGCCAGCGCCCGCGCCACGGCCGCCTCGATGTCGAGCCGCTCGGCGTCGGGCAGGTCGGCGACGCGCGACAGCACGTCGGCCAGGCCGTCGTTGGGGTTCGCGCCCACCGACTCGAGCGACGCGGCGTGACCGGCGAACACCTCGGGGAAGAACGCCCGCACCGCGTGCCCGAAGATGATCGGGTCGGAGACCTTCATCATCGTGGCCTTGAGGTGGAGCGAGAACAGCACGTCGGCCGCCTTGGCCGCGGCGATCTGCTCGGCGAGGAACGCGTCGAGGGCACGGGCGCTCAGGAAGGTGGCGTCGAGGATCTCCCCGGCCTGCACCGGGATCGACGCCTTGAGCACGGTCACCGTGCCGTCGTCACCCACGAGCTCGACCCGCACGTCGTCGGCGGCGTCGAACACCACCGACTGCTCGTTGGCGCGGAAGTCGTCGTGGCCCATGGTGGCCACGTGGGTCTTGGAGTCGGCCGACCAGGCTCCCATCGAGTGCGGGTGCGACTTCGCGTAGTTCTTCACCGACAGCGGCGCCCGCCGGTCGGAGTTGCCCTCGCGCAGGACCGGGTTGACCGCGGAGCCCTTCACCTTGTCGTAACGGGCCTTGACGTCGCGCTCGGCGTCGGTGCCCGGCTCGTCGGGGTAGTCGGGGACGGCGTAGCCCTTGGCCTGGAGCTCCTCGATGGTGGCCTTGAGCTGCGGGATCGACGCCGACACGTTGGGGAGCTTGATGACGTTGGCCTCGGGCCGGGTCACGAGCTGCCCGAGCTCGGCGAGGGCGTCGGGGACCCGCTGCTCGGGGGTGAGCGCCTCGGGGAAGGTGGCGAGCACCCGGCCGGCGAGCGAGATGTCGCGCAGCTCGACCTCGACCCCGGCGACGTCGGTGAAGGCGTTGACGATCGGGAGCAGCGACCTGGTGGCCAGGGCGGGGGCCTCGTCGGTGTGGGTGTAGATGATGGTGTGGCGGTCGGTCGACACGGTCGGCTCCGGGGCTCGCGGCAGGTGGGAGGACGGCCTCGGACGCTACTGCGCACCCCCGGCCGCGGACCATCCCCACCGGGCCTCCCCGGGCCCGGGGCGCCCGGGCCCGACGGTCACCAGGGCCGGGCCGACAGCCAGGCGGGCAGGGCCCCGGAGTCGAGGACGATCA
>JAFMJM010000123.1 GCA_017853455.1 Acidimicrobiia bacterium
GGGTCGGGCAGCGGGTCGTCGGCATGGCCCAGCAGTCGCTCGGCGGGATCGCCGAGTACGCCGTGTGCGGGGTCAACGGCACGTTCCCCGCCCCGCCCGAGCTCGACGACGTGCAGGCGGCGGCGTTTCTCCTCCCCTTCCACGTGAGCCACCTGGCGCTCGTCCGCCGGGCGAAGGTGACCGCCGACGAGACCCTGCTCGTGGTGGGCGGGGCGAGCGCGGTGGGCACGGCGATGATCCAACTCGGTCGCGCGCTCGGTGCAACGGTGATCGCCGTCGCCGGGGGTCCCGAGAAGGTCGCCCTGTGCGAGTCGCTCGGTGCGATCGGCATCGACCACACCACCCTCGCCCCGGGCGACGACCTGTTCGACCGGGTGATGTCTCTCACCGACGGTCGGGGCGCCGAGGTGGTCGTCGACCTGGTCGGCGGTGCCGACACCGAGACGGTCTGGACGTGCGTCGCCCGGGAGGGCCGCTACGTGCCGGTCGGGTTCAACGACGATCCCGAGTCGGGCATGACCGGCCGCCCGCTGCGCAAGGTGGCGATGGCGAACTTCTCGGTGGTGGGCGTGCTGCTCGCCTACAACGACCTGCCGCTCGACTTCCGGCGGTTCGGGCTCAATCCACTTCCGCCCGAGGCCGGTCGGGAGGTGCACGCCGCGCTGCTCGACCTGGTGGCCGCCGGTGCGATCCGGCCCGTCGTCGGGCGGGTCGTCACCATGGACGGTGTGGCCGCCGCGCTCGACGACCACGAGCAGCGCCGCACCTCGGGCCGCACGGTCGTCGACGTCGCGGGCAGCCGGTCGTGATCCTCGACGTCGACGCCCTGGTCGAGGAGACCTGCACCCGGACCGGGCTGCACGACCTCGGCCCGGGCGGCGTGCCCGACGGCCTCCGGGTGCTCGTCGACTCGGCCGTTCGCCAGGCTCGATTCAACGGGATCGGCGAGGCCGCCTTCCCCGGCATCGTGGGGGCTGCGCTCGAGCAGCGGCTCCGGGTCGTCGACTGGGCGGCCCGCCACCCCGAGGTCGCCGACGAGCGGATCGAGGCGCCCCTCGTGGTGATCGGCATGTTCCGGGCCGGAACCACCCTGCTCAGTCGCCTGCTCGACCAGGACCCGGCCAACCGGGCGCTGCTCGGCTGGGAGGCGTCCGACAGCGTGCCGCCCCCCTCCCCCCGCGAGCACCGCTCGGGCCCGCGCGTCGACGCCGCCCACGCCGCCAACGGGATGCTCTCGCAGATCAACCCACGCGTCGACGCCGTGCACCACGAAGCGGCCGACGAGGCGACCGAGTGCATCTCGGTGATGGCCCAGGACTTCACGAGCATGTCGTGGGAGGCGATCGCCAACGTGCCCGACTACCACGGTTGGCTCATGACCGTCGACCAGCGGTCGGCCTACGAGTACCACCGCACCGTGCTGCGGATCCTCCAGAGCGGCGGGGTGCGGGGGCGCTGGACCCTCAAGAGCCCGCACCACGCCACCGCCCTCGACGCCCTCACCGCCGTGTACCCCGACGCCCGCCTGGTGCTGCTCCACCGCGACCCGGTGGCGCTGTGCGGCTCGGTGTGCAGCCTGATCGAGACGATGACCTCGACCTTCTCCGACGCCGACCACCGAGCCGCCATCGGGAAGCACTGGAGCGGGGTGCTCATGGAGTGCGTCGCCCGGATCGACGCCTTCCGGGCCGCTCACCCCGACCGACCGGTCGTCGACGTGCACTACGCCGATCTGATGACCGATCCCGTCGACACGGTGGCCCACATCTACGCAGCCACCGGTGACGAGCTCTCCGACACCGCCGCCGCGGCCGTCGCCGACTACGTGCAGCGCAACCCGAAGGGCCGCTTCGGCGAGCACCGCTACGACGTCACCACCTACGGACTCGACCCTGACGAGATCCGCGAGCGCTTCGCCGGCTACGTGGAGCGGTACGCGGTGCCGACAGAGGTGGCCGTCACCGACTGACCGGTGCGACCCCGCCGGGGCCTCCGGCTCAGCCTCCGGACCGTGGGTGCGCGACCAGGAACGACCAGATGGCCCGACTGGCGTCGAGCCCGGGGTACGGGTCGCCCACGACAGCCGCTGCGCCGGTCGATGCGGCGGCGTGGCCCATCCAGGCGTGGGTCGCACCGGTCACCACCACGAACCGCACCGCGCTCTCGCCGGAACACGGTGACCACGTGCGGGCGGTCACGTCGGGATCGTCCGGATCGAGCCCGACGACCGCGACGGGAGCACACCCGCCGACGGAGGCAAGGCGTTCGACCGCGGCCCGGGCCGGTCGGAACTCGACCCCGGCGACCCCACTCCCCACCCCGCCGTCGATCGGGTGGTTGGTGTCGGCGGTGCCGTGCAGGTGGAACACCGAGACCGGACGCGCCGGACGGCATTCGTCGACCCCCAGGCTCCCCGCCTGCACGCCGATCGCCACGATCCGGTCGGACAACTCGCAAGCCAACCGGTAGGCCAGGATCGCACCGTTCGAGTGGCCGGTGGCGAAGACTCGCGCCGGGTCGATCGACCACTCGGCGCCGACGGCGTCGATCACCCGGCGGACGAACCCGACGTCGTCGACGCCCCGCGAAGCGGCGGGACCACAGCAGTATCCGCCGTTCCAGGTCTGGGCGCCGCTGCCGTCGGGACGCAGGCCGATCCCGTCCGGGTAGACCACGACGAACCGGTTGGCCTCGGCGAGCCCGTCGAACCCCGAGTTGGCCGCGAACTGGGTCGACGATCCCAGCCCGCCGTGGAGCGCGACGAGGAGCGCCACCCGGTCGGTCTGCTGCAAGGACGCGGGCACGTAGAGCCGGTAGTGCCGGGAACGGCCGTCGGGCGTGGTGATCCGGCCCTCGGTGACCCGGCCGACCGGTGCGACGGCGGGTCGGGTTCCGGCGTACGGCTCGTAGCGCTGGAGGTCACTCGGATCCGGGACCGACTTCGGGAGTGAGACGACCGTCGACGGTGGGACGGGAACTCCACCCCGTTCACGGCGCGTCGCGGTGCCACCACATCCCGACGCCGCCACGGATCCGACGATCATGGCGGCGAGAGCGACCACCGCGATCCGGATCGGAGCCGCCCGGTTCAGCGGATGCCGCCGGAGAACCCGCCGGGCAGCCGGGAGTTGGTCACGGTGAGGATGATCTCGGCGGTCCGGGCGCCGGGGTCGTCGGACCGTGACACCACGACCCAGGGTGACACGACCTCGGAGTCGCCCGGATCGACGCTGAACGACTGCCCGTCGACATTGCCGTCGATGTCGGTCGTGCCGAAGTACGGCGTGTAGCCCTCCTTCGTCTGCACCGAGACCGTGCCCGGGTTCAGGTGGATCGTGCCGCCCGGTCCGGCGAACCGGCAGTGGCCCACACCCTTGTCGAGGACCCAGGTGTGCGACCGCCCCGGGTCGAGGGTGCGCGGCGATTCACCCGGGACGTTGTCGAAGTCGACGGTCACCGGGGTGTTGCTCTCCGGAGTCACCTCCACCCGGACCCGGATCACCCGGTAGTCGAACGTGGTTGCGCAGTTCCCGTTGATGGCGTTGCCGATGTCGGAGGTCTGGTTGTTGCCACCCGACGACCGTGCGGCGTTCCGATCGGTGCGGGCCGCCGCCGACGAGAACCACTCCTGGCCGCCGCACCCCACCGCACCCAGAGCCAGCGCGATGAGGAGCACCGTGCCGACCGCGTTCGGAGCCCGTCGCCGACGGCCCGACGCCCCGGCCGTCACCTCGCCGGCGCCGCGACGGTCGCGGGCGTCACCGGCGGGGTGCCGGCGCACGTGTCGCCCGCCCGCTTGCCGGCGAAGCGTTCGGTGAGCCAGGTCACGGTCCGGTCCGCCGACACCGTCGGGATCGAGAAGTGGGTCGCTTCCGGGTACCACACCACGGTCACCTTCCCGCCCCGATCACACCAGTCGCGCTCGAGGCGGGCGGTGGTGGCCGGCAGCACGACGTCGTCCTGGAGCCCCTGGGCCACGAACGTCGGCACGGCCCGCACGAAGGTCGGGGTGTTGGCGGCCAACTTCGCCCGCCAGCGCGGCACGGTGGTGGGATCGACCTGGAAGAACGGCTGCAGGAGGTACGACCCGAAGGCGGCGAGCACGGCTGACTGATCGGCGGTGATGCAGATCGAGCCGAGGCGCGCAGCGTTCTGCTGGGCGACCGGGGTGGCGACCTGTGCCGCAGTCAGAGCGGGATAGAACTTCGGCCAGAGCTCGATCACCTCGGAGCCGATCACCCAGGCCACGAACTGGTTCCACTGGAGCGCGACCAGCGGGACGAGCTCGGCGGCGGGTGCCGCGCCGGCGACGCCGACGAGGCGGAGCTCGGGCGCGTAGCGATCGGCGACGCCGGGGGTGAACAGGGAGGCGTGGCCGCCCTGGGAGTGGCCCCACACCGCGAACGTCGTGCCGGCGTCGGTGCCGGGGAGGTTCATCGCCGCCCGCACCGAGTCGAGCACGTTGTGGGCCTCACCGTCACCGATGAGGTACGGGAGCACCCCCGGCGAGCCGAGGCCCGTGTAGTCGGTGCTGGTAACCACCCAGCCGTTGGCCATCATCTCGGCGAAGCCCGGGATCGCCGCGGCCGGGTCGGCGGCCTGCGACGGCGTGCAGTCGGCACCCGTCCCGAGGGTCGGGTGGGCCCAGGCCACGACGAAGCGTGTGCTCTTGCCACCCCCGGGGGCCGGCGCGGTCGGGACGTACACCGTGCCCGCCGACACCGCCGGTGCACCCGCCGCGGTGGTCGTGCGGTAGACGATCCGCCAGCCCTTGGACCCGGCCGGGGCACCGTCGATCGGCACCGCCGACACCACCGTGCCGGGCGCGGTGCGCTTCGCCTTCGCCGCAGGGGCCGCGGCGCGCGCGACCGGAGCGACGACCGCGACGACCGTCGCGATCACCACCGTCACCACACCGATCCGTGTCCCCCGGAACCGCAGTCGTGTCACGGCGAGATCGTACCGGCAGGTCCGACCCGGACGGCCGCAGCGCACGCCCGCAGCGACGCCCGGCGTGTCCCACCCGGGCAGTGGAATGACTCCATGACATCCGATCCCACCTCCCCCGAACCCACCCCGTCCACCCCCGACGTCGCGACCGTCGCGCCTCCGACCTCGACTCCGGTCGTCACCGTCGCCCGGTTGCAGCCCGACGAGGTGGAGCTCACCGTCCACCGCACCGATGCCGGCGTCGTCGTCACCCGGTCCGGCGAGCCGCCCGTCGCCGCCGGCCCCGACGTCCTGGCCGCACTGCGCGCCTCCGGCGCCTGCGCGCTCGACCAGGACCAGCCGCTGATCATCACCGTCGACGAGGAGGCCGGTGTCGGCGTCGACGACGTGCTCGACGTCGTCAGGGAGCACTCCGTCGGCCACGTGCCCGACGACTCGTCGTACGCGTATCAACGGGTCGTCGATTACCGCGAGGGGCTGCTCACGGTGAACGACATCGATTACGGCCTGGTGGCACTGCCCGGCGGCGGGTTCGAGTACTTCGCCGTCCCGGTCCACGCCGAGCCCCTCGACCTGCTGGCCGAGATCGGCTACTGGGAGAGCGGGTCGATGTGCGGCGGCTGGAGCCACGTCCGGATCGGCCGCCTGCCGTCGGGCACGCTCGTCGAGCTCCAGGTCCTCAACGAGGACCCCGGGAGCTTCCGTGCCCTCGACGACAGCACCGTCAGCGACCTCGACGCGGTCATGACGTTCCTCGAGAAGATCGAGGACGACTACACCGTGCCGGGCCAGATGCTCTGTTACGCCACGTACGGCCTGGGGATGCACGTCGAGCACCTCGCCGACATCGAGCCCGACGCCTCGCCGAGCCTCGTGGTGGAGACCTGGCTCTTCCTCCGTGACGCCGACATCGACGCCCTGCTCCGCCGGATCGAGTCCGACGACCCCCGCGGGGTCGCCGCACTGAAGGAGCTGGCGGCGGCGCAGGCCGCTACCGCCGACGACGTCTGACCGTCTCCCTGAGAGTGCCGACCGACTCTCTCAGCGAGCCGGCGACCGCGGGGAACCGACCCGGCCGCCCGCACCGTTCCGTAGGTGTTCCACACACCCCCACGAAAGGCACCGCCCATGACCCTCCGCATCCGCTCCAAGCAGATCCTCGCCGGCGTCGCCGCCGTCGGGATCCTGACCGTCGGCGGTGGCGCCACCGCCTTCGCCCAGACCGCCGGGGCCGGCTCCGGCGGCACGGCCTCCGTCGCCGCCACCCCCGGCGCCCACCGCGGTGCGTTCCGCGTCGCCGTGCGCACGGCCTTCGTCGCCGCGGCCGACGCCCTCGGCACCACCCCGCAGGACCTCCGCGCTCAACTCCGGTCGGGTCCGCAGTCGATCGCCCAGGTGGCTGGCGACCGGGTCGACGCGGTCGAGGCCGCGATCCGCGACGCCATCGGGCCCAAGATCGACGAGGCGCAGTCCCAGGGGCTGATCACCCAGGAGCGGGCCGACCGCATGCACGCGCGGGTCGGCGACTTCGCGACGAAGTTCGTGAACCACATCCCGCGGGCGGGTGGTCAGTCCTGATCGAGCATTGATCGGACACTGTTCGGACGTCCGTCCGAAGCGGGTCCGACGAACCGGAGGGGGTGACCGCGCCAGCGGTCGCCCCCTCCGTCGTTCATGCGGCGGCGGTGTGCCCGAAGTGGCCGCTCCAGCCGGTGCCCGGAGCACGCCGACGACGTCGGCGCAGGAGGACCGCCACCACGGCCAGGAGCAACGCACCGGACAGCATCGCCACCGCCGGGGATCACGGCAGCATCGACGGCTCCCGGCCGCCGGGCGTCACGCGCCGATCGACCAGAGGCCATCGACGAAACGCTGGTCCTCGTCGAACAGCCAGCACTCGCGCAACTTCCCGTCGGCGACGCGGTAGAGCAGGATCCGGCGAACCCGACGAGGTGGATCTCCCAGGTCCTCCGTGACCACGAGCGCGCCCGTCGTCGCGCCCACGAGAACGTCGTCGACCGCGATCAACGTTCGCGACGAGCGCACCGACGCCAGCCCGAGTGCAGCGAACGCCGCTTCCCGACCGACGTGCGAACCGGCCAGCGGACTCGCACCGAAGTAGTGCAGCTCGATGTCGTCGTGATACGCAGCGAGCACTGCGTCGAGGTCGCCGGCCAGCCACGCG
>JAFMJM010000124.1 GCA_017853455.1 Acidimicrobiia bacterium
CCGGTCAGGATCCGGTCGGGACCCAGTTGCCGTGGAAGCCGTACGGCACCCGCACCGGGAGACGGACGACGGCGACCGGGTCACCACCGATGTCGGCGGCGTCGAGGACCACCACGTCGGCGGCGTCGCGCTCGGCGTCGTGGACGTAGCCGAGGAGCCACCCGTCGTCCTCGGCCGCGTCGGCGTGGCGCGGCACGAACACCGCCTCCATCCAGGAACGGTGCGGGGGCTCGACCCGCCGCTCGGTGGTGGCCGCGTCGACGTCGACCTTGACGAGGCCCCGGGGAGCGAACGGGCCGTCGGCGGGGAAGGCGAGCTCCACGCCGTAGCCGAAGCGGTGGCGCCGGCCGACGAGGCGCTCGTCGTGACGGGGGAACTCCAGGGGGACGTCGGACCGGACGTCGACGCGCACCGTCCGCCGTCCGGGGTCACAGCGCCACCGCTCGAGGCGGGTGGGTCCCTCGTTCGGGCCGGCGAGGTCGGTGGCGAACACCGCGGGGTGGCGCACCACGTCGAGCACGACGGTGCCGTCGGTGTCGTCGTAGGCGTTGAGGGGGTGGAAGACGTAGCCGGGGTCGTCGAGGTCGCACCAGACGACGTCCGCGGCCCCGCCCTCACGGGGGAGCAGACCGATCCGCGGCGTGGCCGACGGGTCCCAGCGGTACGGGAAGCCGCCGGCGGCGGCGACCGACAGGTCGAAGCGGCACTGCAGGTCGAGCAACGCGACGAAGCGGTCGGTGATCGCGCAGTCGTGGACCATCGGACCACCGACGACCGGCACGTCGACGGTGCGCCGAACCCGACCGTCGGTGCCGACCACCAGGTACTGGAGGTGCTCCCAGCCCCAGAAGTAGGCGACGGCGTGGAGCTCACCGGTGACCGGGTCGCGCTTGGGGTGGGCGGTGAACGAGCCGGGGAGCGTGTGGTCGAGATCGGTGCGGGCGACGGTCTCGAGGTCGTCGGTGAGGTCCACGGGAAGGCTGCCCGCCTCGACCACGGCGAGTGTCCGCCCGGCGTGTGCGATCACGTTGGTGTTGGCGGTGCCGTCGCCGACCCCGTGCCGGGGTCCGGGCGTGGTGGGCCAGCCGAACGCCTGCGTGACCCGGTCGGAGCGGACGAAGCGGCTCCGGTACCACTCGGCCCGACCGTCGACGAGACGCACCCCGTGGACGAGCCCGGGCCCGGTGAACCAGTGGAAGGTCGCCGGGTCCTGGGGGCCGATCGGGTTCGGGCCGATGCGCAGCAGGCGGCCGTCGAGCTCGGGGGGCAACGTGCCGGTCACGGTGAGCCGGGTGGCGGTGGTCTCGGTGGCGACCGGCGCGAAGACCCCCTCGAGGTACGGGCTGGTCGCGGTTCCGGTCATGGATGCCCCCCGGGTCGATGCCGTCCCGGAGTCTGGCAGACTCCGTCCATGACCGACGTCGCGTCCATCCTCTACGGCCTCGAGGCCGCCAACCAGCCCCACGAGGCCTACGCCCGGCTGCGTACCGAGTGCCCGGTCGCCCGGGAACCCGGCTTCTTCCCCGGGACGACGAACGTCTTCGTGTCGCGCTACGAGGACGTCCTGTGGGCGCTCAAGCACCCGGAGGTGTTCTCGTCGTCTCCCGGCGCGATCGACATCGGCCAGGAGCACCCGCTGATCCCGCTGCAGGTCGACCCACCCGAGCACGCGCAGTACCGTCGGCTCCTCGACCCCGAGTTCTCGCCGGCCAAGATGCGCGCCCTCGAGCCCGACGTGCGGGCGTTGACCAACGTGCTCATCGACACGTTCGCCGACCGGGGGGCGTGCGACTTCCACGCCGACTTCGCCGAGCCGTTGCCGTCGTCGCTGTTCCTCCGCCTCATGGGGCTGCCCCAGAGCGACCTCACCGAGTTCCTCGGCTGGCGTGACGACACCATCCGGCCGGGTGGCGAGACCCCCGAGGAGACCCAGGCGATCCGCGACCGGGCCGGGGCGGCGATCACGGCCTACTTCGAGGCGGCCCTCGACGAGCGCGCCGTCCGGCCCGACGACGGGCTGATGTCGCGCATCGCCGCGGGCGAGGTCGACGGTCGACCGCTGACCCGCGCCGAGCAGCTCGGGATGTGCCACCTGCTGCTCCTCGCCGGGCTCGACACCGTCACCGCCACCCTCGACTGCATGGTCACCTACCTCGCCCGCCACCCCGACCGGCGGCAGGTCGTGGTGGCCGACCCCGAGCGCATGGCCGCGGCGGTCGAGGAGCTGCTCCGGACCGAGACGCCGGTCGTGATGGTGCCCCGGCTGGTCGCCGTCGACACCACGATCGGCGGGGTCGAGGTGAAGGCGGGCGACAGCGCCACCATCGTGCTGGGCGCCGCCGACACCGACGACGCCGAGTTCCCCGACGCCGGCGCGGTCGACTTCGACCGGGAGCGCAACCGGCACCTGGCCTTCGGCGCCGGACCGCACCGGTGCCTCGGCTCCCACCTGGCCCGGCTGGAGCTGCGGGTGGCGCTCGAGGAGTTCCACCGCCGGATCCCCGACTACCGGATCGCCGACGACGCCGAGATCGTCTTCACCCCCGCCATCCGCCAGGCATTGGGCCTGCCGCTCGTCTGGTGACGTCCGGCCGTGGTCGGCCCTCGGGTCCTGAAGCGACTATGAATGTATCCACCAACAACCTGACAACGCTCTGCAAAGGAGTGCAATGAACGCACTGGCCAACACCGGTGTCGGAGTGGGCGAGTTCCTGCTCTGGTGCCTCTGGGTCTTCCTGTTCGTCATCTGGATCTGGCTGGCCGTCTCGGTCATCATGGACCTGTTCCGCCGCCACGACATCCACGGTCTCGGCAAGACGCTCTGGATCATCTTCGTGATCGTCCTCCCGTTCCTCGGCATCTTCGTCTACATCATCACGCAGTCGAAGGGCATGGCCGAGCGCAACGTGCAGGCGGTCAAGGAGCAGCGGGCCGCGCTGCGCCAGATGGTCGGGGCCAGCCCGGCCGACGAGCTCATGAAGCTCGACCAGCTCAAGGCGAGCGGCTCGATCACCCAGGCCGAGTACGACAAGATGCGCGCCGAGGTGGTCGGCTGACGCACTGCGTCACCACCCGAACCACGAACTGCGCCACACGGGGGCCGGGCCGAGTGCCCGGCCCCCGGCGCGTGGCGGGCCGGAGGCCGGAGCCCCCGGGCCCGGCTCAACGCCG
Source organism: Acidimicrobiia bacterium (assembly GCA_017853455.1). Classification (GTDB taxonomy): domain Bacteria; phylum Actinomycetota; class Acidimicrobiia; order IMCC26256; family PALSA-555; genus CAIUKV01. The sequence goes on from JAFMJM010000124.1 coordinate 3,172, forward strand.
GCGGCGGCGCGGGTCGGGGCGGGGCGGGGGCTCGGGCGGCCGGGCGTCGGGGTCCTCGGTGCAGACCTTCATGCACAGCGCGGCGTTGCGGCCGGCGGCGTCGGTGGGGCCGGTGGCCATCACCACGTGGACCTTCCGGCCGCCACCGGACAGCTTCTCGATCCGGGGGACCCACGCCTCGAGGTCGTTGCGGCGGTACTCGGAGCGGTTGCGGGCCACCGGATCGTCGACGGTGCGCTCCCAGGCGGCGAGGTCGCGGCCGTGGAAGCGCACGACCGCCAGGCCCGGCGTGGTGACGGCCGCGACCGGCGGCACCGAGGTGTCGGTGCCCTGTGGGGCGTCGACGCACACGTACGTGAGCCGGTGCGCCTCGAGGAACGCCAGCGTCTCCTCGCGGTGCTTGGTGTCGAGCCACTCGCGGCGGCGGAACTCCACCGCCACCGGCAGGTCACCGCACCGCAGGCGGAGCCACTCCAGGTAGTCGTTCGCACGCGACCCGGGGGTGAAGTACGACGGGAACTGGAAGGTGATCGCCCCCAGGCGGGTGTACTCCACGAGCGGCGCGACCTGCTGCAGGAAGCGGTCGAACGCCGCGTCGAGCACGATCGGGGTCACCTCGTCGGGGAAGAGCACGGGCTTGGTCCGGGCCGTCGGCGAGAGCTTGTCGCGCACCTCGGGCCACAGCGACTCCATCGGGGTCGGGTGCTGGGTCAGGATGCGGTGGGCCCGCACGTCGACCACGAATCCCTCGGGGGTGCGCTCCACGAGGTGCCGCAGGGTGCGCTCCGAGAGCGGTCCGGCCGCCGACGCGGCCAGTTCGACCACCCGGCGCCGTTCGGTCTCGCGCTCGAGGTCGCCCTCGTCGCAGCTGACGGTGAACGCCACGCCCGGCAACCGGCGCCGGTTCGCGTCACGACCACGTCCGCCGGCCCGACCGGTGCCGCCGGAGCCCCGGCGGGCGCCGCCCCCCGGACCACCGCCCGACCCGCCTCGACCGCCCTGGCCGCCGCGACCGCCCGGACCGCCGCGATTGCCACCCTGGCCCCCGCGTCCGCCGGAACCGCCCTGGCCGCCGCGACCACCGGCTCCGCCGGACCGTCCCCGACCGTCGCCCGAGCGGGGTGCACCGTCGCTCACGGTGCGGTCCCGTCGAGGGCGGCACGGATCTCGGCACGCTCCTCGGCGGTGAGATCGGTCCGGGTCGCGGCGGCGTTGGCCCGCACCTGCTCGGGTGACGTCGCGCCCGCGATCACCGACGCCGTGACGGGATCGCTCGCGAGGTACGACAGCGCCACCTCGTGCAGGGTGCGTCCGTGGGCCGTGGCCCAGGCCGTCACCCGCTCCACCCGGTCGAAGTTGGCGTCGGTGAGGGCGGTGGCGAAGTACGACAGGCTGAGTCGGCTGTCGGCGGGTGCCGCGGTCCCCCGGGTGACCTTGCCGGTGAGCATCCCCGACGCCAGGGGGAAGTACGGCAGCACGCCGAGGCCGAACCGGGCGCACGCACCGGTGACCTCGGTCTCGATGTCGCGGGCCAGCAGGCTCCACTCGTTCTGCAGCGACACGAACGGCGCGAGGCCGGCGGTACGGGAGGTCCAGGCGGCGTCGGCGATCTGCCACCCGGTGAAGTTGGAGCAGCCGACGTGACGGACCTTGCCCACCGCGACGAGGTCGGTCAACGCACCGAGCGTCTCCTCGATCGGGGTGACGGCGTCGCGGTAGTGCATCTGCAGCAGGTCGATGTGGTCGGTGCCGAGCGCGGTCAGGCTGGCCTCCACGTCGGCGATGACGCGCTCGCGCGAGCCGTTGCGGTCGTCGGGTCCGGCCGGAGCCCCGAACTTGGTCGCGATCACGACCTGGTCCCGGACGCCCTCCAGCGCGGCGCCGAGGAACTCCTCGGACTTCCCGCCGCCGTACATCCGGGCGGTGTCGAAGAACGTCACGCCGGCGTCGAGGGCGGCGTGCACCACGGCGGCCGTCTGCTCGGCGTCGATGCGCATCCCGAAGTTGTTGCAGCCGAGTCCGGCGACCGAGACCTCGAGGTCGCTCGCGCCCATCCGTCGGATGTCCATGGCCCACCATTCCCGCGCTCGAAGGGGTCCCCGGTCCGCGCCGGGGTCGCCACACGCTAGGGAGCCGGAGCCCGGTGCTGCCACCGGGCGCCCGCCGGGGGTCGGGTCAGCGGGCCCGGCCCGACCCGGCGCCCTCGCGGGGCAGCTTGGCGAAGTCGAACGACGTCACGTCGTCGAGGGAGAGCCGGAAGGTGGTGCGGTCCCCGGTGGTCTCGAGGTCGCGGGCCCGCCCGTGGGCCACGACGCCCCGGATCTCGTAGTAGGTGGGGAACTGGTCGGCCACCACGCAGACCCGGTCGTCGCGGGCGAGCAGTCCCCGGGCCGCCGCATCGGACACCCCCACTGCGAGCTCGTCGCCGACGACCGTGATGTCGGCGATCGTCCCGACGGGGGCACCGTCGTCGAGCAGGGCGAGCACGGCACGGGGCCGGGTGGCCAGGAACGCGCGCACCTCGGCGGCGTCCATGGTGATGTCCGGGCGGGGGCTCACGGGGTGCCGTCGCGGCCGAGGCCCGCCACGAAGCGGGCCGAGGTGGGCGTGAAGGCCAGCACGATGCGCCGTCCTTCGGCCATGCGCTGCTGGGCGCCGTCGGCGACGCCCGTCGCCGTCGTCTCGGGGCGGGCCTGGGCACCGCCGCTGCTCGGCACGTGCTGGTCGAGCCGCACCTCGACCTCACCGACCAGGACGAGGGCCCGGTCGTCGTCGGGGTGGACGACCACACCCGCCGCCCCCGAGCGCTCGAACGCCCGGACCTTCTGGCTCTTGCGGTACGTGGAGAACTCGAGGCCGTCGTCGGTGGCCATCCCCGTCATGGGCCACCCGGTGGGGGAGCCGTCGGCGCGGGTCCCGAGGAGCACCGTGCGCGTCGTGCTGCGCAGGAAGGCGTGGGCGTCGGGGTCGAGGACGGGGTCGCTCATCCCGGGACGGTACCGCGCGTCAGCGCAGCGTCCAGCGGACGCGCAGGCCGGCGGTGTCGTCGGGCAGCGTGACGAGGTCTCCCGTGACGTCCGACACCGCCCCCTCGCGCCAGAATCGCTCGGTCCCGCTCGGATCGACGACGATGACCTGCCAGGTCTCGAGCACGGGGGGTACGCCCTCGCCCTGGCGGGCCGCGACGAGCACGGGGCTGACCACGGGGCCGTCGACCTCGACCACGAGGCTCGCGAGGCTGTCGACGAGGGTGCTCGGGGCGACGGCCGCCCGTGGCCGACCCGCCACGAGGACGGTCGTGTCGACGGTGCCGGCGTCGTCGAGCTCGACGGCGACCGTCGAGCGCGGTCGGAACGCCCCGAACCGCCGGGCGGTGAACATGCAGGCGACCGACAGCGCGAGTGCGATCGCCGCGATCACCCGGGGCAGCAGGTCGCGGTAGATGGCGACCGCGTAGACGCCGCTCGCGGCGGCGTACACGGCGAACAGGACCCACAAGGTCCAGACGTGCTTCAGGCCCGGCGCGCCGCGCCGTTCGGCGTGGACGCGCATGGCGAGTCCGAGCAGGACGGGGAGCACCCCTCCGAGGAACATGATGGTGGCGATCGCGATCAACGACAGGAGGTCGGCGAAGCCGTACGACGCGGCGATGCAGCCGATCGTGATGCCGATGGCGACGATCACGGGCACCACGCGGACCGCGTGGCGCACCACCTCGGTCTTGAGCAGGTCCGACAGCGCACCACGCCCGCCGTCGGTGGCCTCGGCCGCCGCGATCTCGACCCCGATCTGCTCGTCGACCGAGAGGGACACCGGCCGGGGTGCGGGAACCGCTGCGGCCGACGGTTCGCCGGTGGTGGCGGTGTCGGTGGCGGCGTCCGGGGGGTCGAGCGCGGCGAACGGGTCGGGTCGTGCGGGTCGGGTGGGCGATCGGGTGGTGTCGGTG
>JAFMJM010000125.1 GCA_017853455.1 Acidimicrobiia bacterium
TCCGCCGGGCGCGCACGAGCGTGTCGATCGCGTCGACCGGCCCGGCGTCGGTCGTGACGGTTCGGCGCACCCGCTCCGCCCGCTCGACCGTGAGGTCGCCGATGACCGCCACCACCGACTCGGGGGTGGTCAGCACCGACGGGTCCTGCGGGCCGCCGTACCCGTGGTCGAGGTTGTCGAGGTCGTGGGCCACGACGAGGAGCGTGCCGCCGGGGGCGACGGCGTCGGCGGCCCGCCGGTACGCCGCCGCCCGTCCGGACGCGTCGAGCTGGAGGTACATCACCGCCACGAGGTCGAACGCCGTGGGCTCGGGGGTCCAGTCGGTGACGTCGGCGACGATCCAGTCGGCGTCGACCCCGCGCTCGGCGGCGATCGCCCGGGCCTTGTCGATCGCCACCGGCGAGAAGTCGACCCCGGTCGCCCGCCAGCCCCGCTCGGCGAGCCAGATGGCGTTGCGCCCTTCGCCGCAGGCGACGTCGAGCGCCCGCCCCGGCGGCAGCGTCGCGGTCTCGTGCTCGAGGAACTGGTTGGGCCCGGCCGACCAGACCAACGGTGCGGCGGCGTAGCGCTGGTCCCAGTCGTGGTGGTCCATCGGGGCTCCGGGGGTCGGTGGTGGACGGGTCGGTGGGGGATCACTCGCGGGCTGGCGGGCATGCCACCGCGGACGGTCGGACCGAAATTACGATCTCCTCGACATCCGATGTCGGAGGGCAGACGACATTTCCGTTCCGTTCGATCCCGACGACTGGGCGCGCGAAGCGCTCGGTGGGCCGCCCGCGTCCGATCCGTGGGCGCAGCCGGCGGCCCCGGTGCCCGCCGACCCGTGGGCGCCGCCGCCCGCCGCCGACCCGACGGTCGTCGACGCCGGTGCCGCCCCGGGTGAGGTTCCGACGCCCCCCGCCGCGCCCCCGCGCCCCGATCCCGATCCGTGGCACGCTGCGCCCCCCTTGTTCACCGCCGACCGGACCGTCACGGTCACGGCGGCAGCGCTGTGGATCGACGACGCCTGGGCCGAGGTCGGCGAGGTGGGCCCGCTCACCCACCACCGGCCGCTGCCGCTGCCCTGGTGGCGGTCGCTGCGCATGAACCCGGTGCTGGTCGGCGGCCTCGGGGGGCTGCTCCTCCTCGTGGTCGGCGCGCTGGTCGCGGCGGTCCTGCTGCGCGGGGGCTCCTCCGAGCCGGACGCCGTGGCGGTGCCCCGGACCCGCCCCGTGGTCACGACCACCACCCCCCGGCCGACCGCCTCGGCGGTGGCGGCCCCGACCGTCGCCCCGACCGTCGCCACCACGACGACCACCGTGAAGAAGACGACGAACACCACGAGGGCGCCCGCGCCCGCCCCGGCGCCCGCCCCCGCACCGGAGCCCGACCCGGGTCCGACCCCGACCCCCGAGCCGACCACGACGACGGTGCCACCGACCACCACGACGCCGACGACCGAGCCCCCGCCCCCGACGACCGAGCCGCCGACCACCACCACGACGGCAGCCTGACCCGGCCCGGCCGGGGCTCAGAGGGTGAAGCCGGCGTCCTTCATCTCCTTGCAGGTGGGGCAGACCGGGTAGCGCGACGGGTCCCGGGTGGGGACCCACTTCTTGCCGCAGAGGGCCTCGATCGCCTCGCCGGTGACGTGGGCCCGCACGATGTCGGCCTTGCGGCAGTAGTGGGCGAACCGGTCGTGGTCGCCGTCGTCGAGTTCGGGGCGCGAGGGTGCGACGACGGTGTCGGGAGCGGTCACGCTCGTCATGGTGGGAGCGTACCCGTGGGGGTGCCGATACGCTCCGGCGCCGTGGGCGCCACCGGAACCGACGAGACCTACACCGTCGGCGGCCTCGGCGCCGCCATCAAGGCGGCGCTGACCGCCGGCCTGCCCGAGACCGTCTGGGTGCGGGGCGAGGTGTCGCGCTACAGCGAGAGCGCCGCCGGTCACGCCTACTTCGACCTGGTCGAGAAGGAGCCAGGCGCCCGGTCGCCCAAGGCCGTGCTCTCGGTGGCGTTGTTCAAGGGCGCCCGCAGCGGCGTCGACCGCGACCTCGCCGCCGCCGGCCTGCGGCTCGAGGCCGGGGTCGAGCTGCGCATCCGGGGTCGGGTCGACTTCTACGCCCCGAGCGGTCGCCTGCAGGTGATCATGAACGGCGTCGATCCGGTGTTCACGGTCGGGCAGATGGCCGCCGACCGGACCCGTCTGCTCGAGACCCTCACCCATGAGGGCGTGCTCCGGGCCAACGCCCGCTGGGAGATGCCCCTGGTGCCCCTGCGGGTCGGCCTCGTCACCTCGGCCGACAGCGCGGCGTACCACGACTTCGTCCACGAGCTCGAGGCGAGTGGGTACGCGTTCACGGTCACCCTGGTCGACACCCGTGTGCAGGGCCCGACCGCGGCGCACGAAGTGGCCGTCGCCCTGCGGCGCCTCGCTGCCGTCGACCTCGACGTCGTGGTGGTGGCGCGGGGTGGCGGGGCCCGCACCGACCTGCTCGCGTTCGACACCGAGGAGGTCGCGCGCACGATCGTCGGACTCCCGGTGCCGGTGGTCACCGGGATCGGCCACGAGATCGACCGCAGCGTCGCCGACGAGGTGGCGCACACCGCCGCCAAGACGCCGACCGCCGCCGCGGGGGTCCTGATCGACCGCGTGGCGGAGTTCGACGCCGTGCTCGCCGACCTTTCGGTGCGCGTCGTCCACCGGGCCGACACCGCGTGCGGCTACGCGACCCGCCACCTCGCCGGTCTGGCCCGGCGGGTGGCCCACGCCGCTCCCCGGGTGGTGCGGGCGGCGTCGCGCCGGCTGGCCGGGCACGAGCGGGTGGTGGTCGTCACCGGTCGCCGGGCGACCCGTGACGCGGCGCGTGCCCTCGACGCCGCCGAGGCCCGGTTGCGCGCCCTCGACCCGCGGCGGGTCCTGGAGCGGGGGTACTCGGTCACCCGGGCGGCCGACGGCCGGGTGGTGCGGTCGGTGGCGGGCCTCACCGAGGGCACCGACCTCGTCACCGAGCTGGTCGACGGGACGGTCACGAGTCGGATCACACGAACGGAGCAGACATGAGCGCGGCGAAGCAGACGGGTGGGAAGGCCGGCGGGTCGGCGTCGGGGGTCGGGCTGCCCGACGACATCGGCTACGCCGAGGCGCTCGACGAGCTCGAGGAGATCCTCGGTGAGCTCGAGGGCGACGACCTCGACGTCGACGTGCTCGCCGAGCGGGTCCGCCGGGCGGGCGACCTGATCGCCGTCTGCCGGGCGCGGATCCTGCGGGCCGGGGACGACGTGGCGGCGATCGTCGCCGAGCTCGAGGCGGCAAACCCGGACGACGCCGACGAGGTGGACTAAGTTCGGCCCCGGGTCGGACGGGTCGACTCGGGGGGACCGCCATGGCGTTGGTGCTCGGTGTCGAGATGTCGTCGCTGTCCACCAAGATCGAGGTGCGCGATGCCGATGACGGCAAGTTGTTGGTGTCGGGGCAGTCGCAGCACGCCGGGGCCCGTCCGGGGCCGGCCCGCCACGACCCGCGCGAGTGGTGGCAGGCACTGGTCGAGGCCCGCCGGAACGCCGGTGGGGCACTCCTGGTCAACGCCATCGCCGTCGCGGCCCAGTCCGACGGCCTGGTCCTGCTCGACGACCACGGCGCCGTCCTGACCGAGGCGTTCATCGGGACCGACCCCGACCTCCAGATCGACGCCGAATGGCTGGTGCGCGACGGTGGCGGTCACGACACCTGGGTCGACGGCGTGGGGGCCGTCCCCGACCCGGCGCACGCGGTGGTCAAGCTCGCCCACCTCCGCCACCACGAGCCCGAGGTGTTCGAGCGGCTCGGTGCCGTGCTGCTGCCGCACGACTACCTCACCTGGCGGATGGCCCGTCGGCACGTGACCGACCGGGCCGACGCCTCCAACACCGGCTACTGGTCGCCGCGCGAGGGCCGGTGGCGGCCCGACCTCCTCCGGGTGATCGACGACTCCGTCGACTGGCACCACTGCCTGCCCGAGGTGCTCGACCCGGGCACGCCTGCGGGCGATCGCGAAGGGGTGATGGTCGCCCCGGGCACCGGCGCCCAGGCGGCCACGGCCCTCGGCATCGGCCTCCGGCCGGGCGACGTGGTGATCGCGCTCGACCGCTCGGGGACCTGCTTCGCGTCGCGCGAGCGCCTCACCGCCGACCCGACCGGTCGGGTGTCCGACCGGGCCGACGCCACGGGCCGCTTCCTCCCGACCGTGCAGACCTTCCGGGCCCGCGACGTCTTCGAGCGCCTCGCCGCCCAGGTCGGCCTCGACGTCGCGCTCATCGACCAGTTGGCCCTCAAGGCGCCCGCGGGTGCGGGTGGGGTCCGCTTCGTGCCCTACCGCGACCGTGACGAAGGCCCGACCCGACGTCCCGAGGTGGGCTTCCTCGCCGGGCTGACCGCCGACACCGGTCCCGAGCACGTGGCCCGGGCGCTGGTCGAGGGCATCGTGTGCAACCTGCTGATGGGCCTCGACCGCCTCACCGCCGCCGGCGTCCCGACGGGTGGACGGTTGTGGGTGGTCGGCGGTGCGGCGCGCTCCAACGCGTTCCAGCGGGTGGTGGCCGACCTCGCGCAGCGGCCGGTGTCGGTCCCGAAGGTCGCCGACGCCGTGTGTCTCGGTGCCGCGATGCAGGCGGCCGCGGTGCTCCAGGGCGGTACCGCCCAGGAGGTCGCGACGGCGTGGGGCTTCGACTCGGCCCGGGAGGTGGAGCCGTCGCCCGACGTCGACGCTGCCCGCATCCGCGACGACTACGCCCGCGCCGGCTGAACCCGGCCCGGACTCAGCTCGCCGCCCGGCGCTCCCGGTGGAAGCGCAGGCCCCCCTCGACCGCCCGGACGAAGGCGTCGTTGTCGCGTGAGATCCGGTCGTGGACCCGCCGTTCGATCCCGAGGCGGCGGACCCACGGGTTGAAGGCCTCGTAGCGCTCGGTGAAGTCGATCCGCGTGCGGTCGGTGCCGACCGGCGTGAGCGTGATGAACCCCTCGGCCTTCGACAACGGCGGTGTGCCGATGGCGTCGTACTTCCACGACTCCAGGTGGCGGACCTGGGTCACCCACTCCCACGAGCGGCCGACGCCGCCGGAGCCGAGCCACCGGGGCACCGGGAAGTGGCAGTGCCGGACGAGCCCCTCGCCGCCGGCGTCGCCCGGGTGGAGGATCTCGATGGTCACGCCCGGGGTCATGGGCTTGTCGGGCCCGTGGTACCAGAAGACCTCCCAGACCTCCGCCGGGGTGCCGCCGACCTCCACGCGGTAGTGGTGCTCCTGCATGCGAAGAGCCTAGGCCGGGGCCCGGAGCGCCGCTACGGTGCACGCGATGGCCGACGGCTTCGAGACCCGGGCGATCCACGCCGGACAGGAGCCCGACCCGGTCACGGGCGCGGTGATCCCGCCGATCAGCCTCTCCACGACGTTCGCCCACCAGGAGGTGGGCGAACGTCGCGGATACTCCTACTCCCGGTCGGCGAACCCGACCCGCTCGGCCCTCGAGGCGTGTCTCGCCTCGCTCGAGGGCGCCGCGCACGGGGTGGCGTTCGCCAGCGGGATGGCCGCCGAGGACGCCGTGCTGCGCGGCCTGCGGTCGGGTGACCACCTGATCGTGCCCGACGACGTCTACGGCGGCACCTACCGGATCGTGTCGACCCTGCTGGCGGCGACCGGGGTCGAATGGACGGCGGTCGACCTCACCGACCCCGAGGCGCTCGACGCCGCGTTCCGACCCACCACCCGCATGGTGTGGGTCGAGTCGCCGTCGAACCCGTCGTTGACCGTGATCGACATCGTGCGCGTCGCCGCGATGGTCCGGGCCCACGGCGCCCGCCTGGTGGTCGACAACACGTTCGCCACGCCCTACCTGCAGCAGCCGCTGGCCCTCGGGGCCGACGTGGTGCTCCACTCGACCACCAAGTACCTGGGGGGCCACTCCGACGTCGTCGGGGGGTTCGTCGCCACCAACGACGCCGCCGAGGCCGAGCGGCTCCGGTTCGTCCAGAACGTCGCCGGTGCGGTGCCGTCCCCGTTCGACTGCGCCCTGGTGCTCCGCGGGGCCAAGACCCTCGCCGTGCGCATGGACCGGCACTGCGCGAACGCCCGGGCGATCGCGGCGATGCTGGCCGAGCACCCGGCGGTGGCCCGGGTGCTCTACCCGGGGCTGCCCCTGCACCCGGGTCACGACGTCGCCCGCCGCCAGATGCGCGACTTCGGCGGCATGGTGTCGTTCGTCGCGGCGGGAGGTCCCGACGCCGCCCGGGCGGTCGTGGCCGAGACCCGGCTGTTCACCCTCGGGGAGTCGCTCGGCGGGGTCGAGTCGCTGATCGGCTACCCGGCCCGGATGTCGCACGCCTCGACCGAGGGCACGCCCCTCGCCGTCGACCCGGCGCTGGTGCGCTGCTCGGTCGGGATCGAGACCGTCGACGACCTGGTCGCCGACCTGCGCGAGGCGCTCGACGCCGTGCACGCGAGCGGCCCGCAGGTCGGGGGTTGGCGGGGCGCGTTGCAGCGCCGACGCCGCAACGCCCGCAGCCGCTGATCACCCGCCCATCGGTTCCGGGGCCGGGGCCCCGGGGTGGTGACTCGGTCAGCCGCGCTGACTGGCGAGGCGCCGCTGCTTGAACTGGGCCTTGATGTAGTCCCGGTTCATCAGCGCGATGAAGTCGATCGAGATCTCCTTCGGGCACGCGGTCTGGCACTCACCGTGGTTCGTGCACGACCCGAAGTACTCCTCCATGGTGTTGACCATGTTGGTGACCCGCTCCCACCGCTCGGGCTGACCCTGCGGCAGGAGGTTGAGGTGCATGATCTTCGCCGACGTGAACAGGCTGGCCGCCCCGTTGGGGCAGGCCGCCACGCAGGCACCGCAGCCGATGCACTGGGCGGCGTCCATGGCCGTGTCGGCGACGTCCTTCGGGATCAGGATCTCGTTGCCGTCCTGGGCCGCACCCGTCGGGGCGGTGATGTAGCCGCCCGACTCGATGATCCGGTCGAAGGCCGACCGGTCGACCACGAGGTCGCGCACGATCGGGAACGACCGGGCCCGCCACGGCTCGACCGTGATCTTGGCGCCGTCCTCGAACTTGCGCATGTGCAGCTGGCAGGTGGCGGTCCCGAGCTCGGGACCGTG
>JAFMJM010000126.1 GCA_017853455.1 Acidimicrobiia bacterium
CTCGAGTTCCAGACCTTCTGACCGTTGACGATCCACGACTCGCCGTCGCGCACGGCGCGGGTGGTCAGACCGGCGAGGTCGGAGCCCGCCCCGGGCTCGGAGAACAGCTGGCACCAGGCGTCGTCGCCGCGCAGCATCGCCGGCACGTAGCGGCGCTTCTGCTCCTCGGTGCCGTGCACCAGGATCGTGGGCAGCACCATGCCCAGCCCGACCGAGAACAGGCTGGTGTCGAGGACGGTCCGGCCCTGCTCCTGCTTGAAGATCCGCTCCTGCCAACCGGCGCCGCCCCGCCCGCCGTACTCGACCGGCACCGAGATGCCCGCCCAGCCGTGGTCGAACAGGACCCGCTGCCAGCGCCGGCTCTCCTCGGCGTGGTGGGCGTGAGCCTCGGGCGAGTTGTCGGCCCGGGCGAAGAAGTTCGCCGCGGCTCCACCCGTGCCCCGCGGCTCGGCGACCGACTCGAGGAACGCCCGGGCCTCGGCCCGGAACGCCGCCTCCTCGGGTGAGTCCTCGACGACGAAGCGGGCGCCGGCGGCCCGGTCGGTGGCGGTCGCGGCTGGTGTGGCGGTGGGGACGGCGGTGTCGGTCACCCGCCGATTCCAACACATCCCCGGCGGAGGCTCCAACCCGGACGCCACCCGGGGACCCCTGCGCCCCGATCAGGACAGATCGGCCAGGACGAACCGGACGGCAGCGTCGAATTCGTGCTGCACGAACGCCAGGTCGTGCCACCCGTTCACCCACCCGAGCAGCGTGGCGAACCACACCCAACGCAGCGTGCGGGCCCGCGCGGCGGCGCCGTCGACGGCGGGGCCACCCATGGCCCGCACCAACAGGGAGTCCTCGATGGCGGTCTGCTCGATCTGGCAGTCCCGGACCGCCGGGTCGGGCGACGAGCTGGCCGTGACCAACGCGGCCGCCAACGCCGGGCTGCGCTCGATCCCGCGCATGAACCGGTGCACCAGGTCGGACACCCGCTCGACCGCGGTGGTCCCGACGAGCGGCCGCCGGTCGAGGCGCCGCTCGGTCTCGCGCCAGTTCTCGAGCAGGCACTCGGCGAGCAGGTGGTCCTTGCTGGCGAAGTAGCGGTAGATGGTGCCCAGCGCGACCTGCGCGCCCGCCGCGACGTCGCGCATCTGCACGGCGTCGTACCCACCTTCGGCGGCCAGCACCAGCGCCGACTCCATCACCCGGGTCCGCCGGGCGCGCTGCCCGGGCGGCAGGAGTTCGACGGCGACGCTCACGCGCCGGGCAGTGCGCCGGGGTCGCCGGTGCCCATCACGGCCTTCTCCACGGCGACCGCGGTGTCGTCGCGGATCAGTTCGAGCACCGCTTCGGCGATCGCCTCCGGGGCGAGGGTCCCGGTGAGCGGCCGCGACCGCTCCACCCAGTCCGGCGGGCGGGTGCCGTCGCCGGCCTTGAGGAGGAGCGGCGTGTCGACCAGGCCGGGCAGGACCGCGTTGACCCGGATGCCCTCGTCGGCCAGCGCAGCGCACGACCGGGTGAACATGGCGACCCCGGCCTTGGTGGCCGAGTAGACGGGGTCCTCGGCCAACGGGAACTGCGCGGCGAGCGACGCCGTGTTGACGATCACCCCGCCGCCGCGCGCCCGCAGGTGGTCGAGCGCCAGGCGGGTGCCGAGCACCGGTCCGCCGAGGTTGATGGCGATGACCCGCTCGAGCGTCTCGGGGGTGTGGGCGGGCCACTCCGGCTCACCGCTCACCGTCCCGGCGTTGTTGTGGACGATGTCGAGGCCGCCGTAGGTGGCGACGGCCGACGCGAAGCACGCCTCGATCGACCGGGCGTCGGTGACGTCGCAGCGGACGAACACCGCCGCACCCCCCTCGCCGGCGATCAGCCCGACCGTCTCCTCGCCACCGACCGGGTCGATGTCGGCGACGACCACCGACGCCCCCTCGGCGGCGAGCATGCGGGCGGTGGCCCGGCCGATGCCCGACCCCGCCCCCGTGACCACTGCGACCTTCCCCGCGATCTCCATGCCGTCCTCCCCCTCGCACCAGTCGACCCGTCGCCGGGTGTCGGGTCGGCACCCCGCCGCCCGGGCCTCATCGTGGCACCCCCGGACCACCGGCACCACTCCGGCCTACGATCCGGGCGTGACCGAACCGCGCCTGGCCTTCGTCCACGTCGACGACGTCGCGCCCGTCGAGGTCGTGGCCCAGCTCCACGGTGACCGCCGGGCCGGCGTGCACATCCGGTTCCTCGAATGGACCCCCGAGCGGTTCGTGGCCCACACCCGCTACGACCCCGGCCTGATCCTCGAGCGCCACGGCCACTCGAGCGACCACCTCATCTACGTCCTCGAGGGCACCCTCGACGTCGGTGACCGGCGGTGCACCCCCGGGACCCTGGTGGTGCTGGAGCGGGGCGCCGCGTTCGGACCGCTCGAGGCCGGACCCGACGGGTGCACCTTCCTCGAGACCTACGCCGGCGACGTCACCCCGGTGCCCGCCGACAAGGCCGGGTACCTCGCGCTGCTCGCCGAGCGGGGGGTCGAGCGCCTGCCCAATCCACCGTTCACCCCACCCCCGGGCGCGCCCGGAGGGCTGGGCTCCGGCGACCGCTGGAGCTGACGAGACCGGGAGCATCCCATGGGACCCCTCGACCACATCCGGGTCGTCGAGCTCGGCGTCTGGATCGCCGGACCGGCCGCGGCCGGTCTCCTCGCCGACTGGGGCGCCGACGTCGTCAAGATCGAGCCGCCCACCGGAGACCCGGCGCGCCAGTTCGGCCACATCGCCGGCACCGACCTGCCCATGAACCCGCCGTTCGAGCTCGACAACCGGGGGAAGCGCAGCATCGTCGTCGACGTCACCACCGACGCCGGCCGGCGCATCGCCCTCGACCTGCTCGACGGTGCCGACGTCTTCGTCACCAACATCCGCATGGACGCCCTCGAGCGCCTCGGGCTCGACCACGCCACGGTCTGCGCCCGCAACCCGCGCCTCGTGTACGGACTGCTCACCGGGTACGGCACCCAGGGCGACGAACGGGACCGGGCCGCCTACGACCTCGGGGCGTACTGGTCGCGCTCGGGGGTCGCCGGCATGCTGACCCCACCGGGTGGGTCACCGCCGTTCCAACGTGGTGGCATGGGCGACCACGGCGCGGCGGTGAACCTCGCCGCCGCGATCTGCGCCGCCCTCGTCGCCCGCGACGCGCCCGGGGGCACCGGCACCGGACAGGTCGTGTCGACGTCGCTCCTGCGCCACGGGATGTACCAGATCGGGTTCGACGTCAACATGCACGTCCGCACCGGCGTGCCGATCGCCATCGGACGGCACGACACCATGCCCAACCCGGCGATGAACTGCTACCGGGCCGCCGACGACCGCTGGTTCTGGCTCATCGGCCTCGAGGCCGAGCGGCACTGGCCGGCGCTGTGCCGCTCCGTCGACCACCCGGAGTGGATCGACGACCCGCGCTTCGCCGACCCGGCGGCCCGTCGCGCCAACGTCCGCGAGATGATCGCGGCGTTCGACGCCGAGTTCGCCACCCGCACACGTGACGAGTGGGGTGCGGCGTTCGACCGCGAGGACATGTGGTGGGCACCCGTCAACACCACCGACGACGTGCTCGCCGACCCCCAGGTCTGGGCGGGTGGCGGGTTCGTCGAGGTGCCCGACGGGACCGGCACGGTCACCATGGTCAACTCCCCGTGCGACTTCCTCGGCACCCCCACGGCCGTGCGGTCGATGCCGCCCGAGCTCGGTGCCCACACCGACGAGGTCCTCGCCGAGCTCGGCCTCGACCCGGCCGCCGTCGCCCGGCTCCGGGCCGACGGCGCGGTGACCTGACCGGCGGCGTCAGTGCCGGGGCGGGTCGTCGCCCCAGAACGCCGCCCACGTCGGCGCCGCCTCGGGCAGGGTCCCCCACCCGTCGTGGTGCTCGGGCCAGTTCGCCGGCGCCAGCCCCAGCGGATTGGTGCCCACCTCGCGCCCGTACCAGAGCAGGTGACGGCGCCGCACGAAGTACCACGAGCCGTCGCGCCGCTCGTAGTCGTCGCGGTACTGGATGGCCTGCACCAGCCAGCGCTCGCCGTCCTGGATCTCACCCCGGCAGTAGACGACTCCGGTGGCGTGGTCGTCGTCGACCAGGTCGATGCGGTGCGTGCCCACGTTCAGGATGGTCACCCCCACCCCGCGCAGCGACTCGGCGAAGTTCTCACGCAGCGCCGCGCGACCGAACGTGTCGCGCCCCACCCGCACGTCGTCGACGAACAGCGCCACCAGGGCGTCGAGGTCACGGGCGTCGGTGGCCACCGCGTACCGGCTGGCGAGCTGACGGATCTCCTCGTACGCGAGGAGACGGGCGAGGGTGGGGTCGGTCATCCGCCCAGTCTCCCAGACATCACCCCGGCGCCGCCCAGCCCGGTCGGCGGCGTCACGCCAGTGCCGTCCGCACCAGGGCCGCCGCCCGGTCGTCGTCCTCCTGCAGGAAGAAGTGGCCGCCCGGCACCGACTGCAGCGCCACCCCGGCCGCCGCCGCCTGCGCCGCGAACCACGGTGCCGGCAGGTACGACCCCTCGCCGTGCAGCACCCGCGCCCGGTCGCCCACCGCGGGCAGGTGCGCGAACGCGGCCTCCGCCCCCAGCGGCTCCGACGACACCTCGAACAGCGACGCCTCGGTCTCGGGCGGACAGGCCAGCTCCACCTGCCCGTCGGGCCGGTCCCGCAGTCCCCACCGCACGTAGCCGTCGAGGGCGGCCGCCGTCACGACGTCGAACGGCGGGCCCGACGCGTAGCGCGCCCGGGCGGCCGCCCGGTCGGGCCACACCGCCCGCCGCTTCCGGGCCAGGTCGGCCATGAAGTTGCCCGACCGACCGTCGGCCCCCACCTCGTCGCGCCCACCCCAGTCGAAGACGATCGCCTCGCAGAGCACCAGGCGGCGGACGAGCCCGGAACGCTCACGGTCCACCACCGTGGCCACGCCCCCGCCGAGCGACTCACCCACCAGGCTGCACGCTCCGACCCCGAGCGCGTCGAGCACGCCGAGCACCCCGCGGGCCATCGGGGCGTACTCGAGGTCCGTCCGGTCGCGGGGCTGGTCGGTGCCGCCGTGGCCGCGCAGGTCGATGCCGACCACCCGGAACCCGTCGACGAGTCGGCGGGCCAGCGGGTCGAAGAACCCGGCGCACAGTCCGTTGGGGTGGAGCAGCACCACCGTCTCGCCCGCACCGCCCCAGTCGAGGACGGCGTGACGGACCCCGTCGACCTCGACGGTGAGCGCGTGCGGGTCGGCGACGATGACGGTCGGTCGGTCGGGCCGTCAGGCGGGGAGGTCGGCGAGGTACGCGCCGATCTTCACCAACTGCGACGACGTCCCGCCGAGCGACAGCTCGAGCTTCTTCGCCAGCAGGAAGTAGCGGTGCAGCGGGTAGTCGCGGTCGACGCCCATGCCGCCGTGGAGGTGCTGGGCGGCGTGGACGACGCGCTGGCCGCCCTCGGCCGCCCAGAACTTGGCGACGGCCACCTCGGGTGCGGCGGGCAGGTCCTCGGCCAGGCGCCACACCGCCTGCCAGGCGGTGAGCCGGATCGCCTCGGTGTCGATGTAGGCGTCGGCGGCGCGCTGGCCGACCGCCTGGAAGGTGGCGATCGGCCGGTCGAACTGCTCGCGGGTCTTCGTGTACTCGGCGGTCATGCGCAGGGCGGCCTCGGCCACCCCGGCCATGACCACGCACTGCGCGGCGGTGGCGCGCTCCACCAGCCAGAGCAGGGCGGCGGCCCCGTCGGCGGGGCCGGCGACGACGTCGGCGTCGGCGACCACGACCCCGTCGAGGATCAGGCGGGCCTCGGGGTCGCCGTTGGTGGTGTCCTGGCGCAACCGGGTCACGCCCGCCGCCGTCGGGTCGACCAGGGCGAGCACCACGCCACCGTCGGCGGTCGACGCCGGCACCAGCACCCGGTCGGCGACCAGCCCGGCGGGCACGCAGTCCTTCTGCCCGGTCAGGGCCCAGCCGTCACCGGAGCGGGCGGCGGTGGTGGTCGGGGCCAGCGGGTCGGCGGCCAGCTCGACGAGCGCCGCGGTCAGCACCGTGGTGCCGGCGGCGACCCCGGGCAGGACCGCCGCCTGCAGCGCCGCCGGGGCGAACCGGGCCACGGGCAGGGCGCCGAGCACGACCGTCGGCAGGTACGGCACCGGTGCGACGGTGCGGCCGATCTGCTCGAGCACCACCGCCGCCTCGAGGTAGCCGAGGCCGAGGCCGCCGTGCTCCTCGGGAACGGCGACCCCGAGCAGACCGGCACCGGCGAGCTGGGCCCACAGGTCGCGGTCGAAGTGGTCGGTCCCGGCGTCGATCTCCTTGAGGCGCTCGTTGGAGAGCTCGCCCTCGAGGATCTGGGTCGCGAGGTCGCGCAGGTCCTGCTGTGCTTCGGAGAGGTCGAAGTCCATGGTGACTCCCGGATCAGCGGGGGGCCAGCGGCATGCCGAGGCCGAACACCGCGATCAAGTCGCGCTGGACCTCGTTGACGCCGCCCCCGAAGGTGAGGATGATCAGGCCGCGGTACTGGTGCTCGAGGCGGGCCTCGAGCTCGACGCCGGGCGCGTCGTCGGTGAGGTACGCCCGCTCACCCATGATCTCCATGAGCAGTCGGAACGCCTCGAGGTAGAACTCGGTGCCGAAGACCTTGGTCGACGACGCGTCGGCCGGGTGCAGCGACCCCTTGGTCGAGGCCACCGCGATCTTCCAGTTGATGAGGCGCAGGAACTCGAGGCGGGCGTAGACGCGCGCCAGGTTCATCTGCACCCACTCCTGGTCGATGACCCGCCGGCCGTCGGGCAGGCGGGTCTCCTGGGCCCAGGCCCGCACGTCGTGGAGGGCCCGGTCGACCAGCCCCGACGAGCAGAGGGTCACGCGCTCGTGGTTGAGCTGCTGGGTGATGAGGCTCCACCCGGCGTTCTCCTCGCCGACCCGGGCGGTGGCGGGCACCCGGACGTCCTCGAAGTAGGTCTGGTTGATGTTGTGGTCGCCCATGAGCGACAGGGGCACGACCTTGATGCCGGGCGTGTCCATCGGGACGACGAAGAGGGAGATGCCCTTGTGCTTCTTCGCCTCCTGGTTGGTGCG
>JAFMJM010000127.1 GCA_017853455.1 Acidimicrobiia bacterium
TCGACGGGCGCGAACCTAGGACCCGCAGCGGCGCGCGGCGCGGATCGCGCGCCGGCCCCTCGACCGCCGACCGGGTCAGGCGTCGGCGGCGGACTCCAGCGCCGCGAACCGGGCCACGAGCGCGTCGAGCACCTCCTGGCAGGTTTGCGCGTTCCCCGGGGTGTCGGGCAGGCGCACGGCGCCGTGCTCGCGGCTCGGCAGGAGTACCGTGGTGTGGCCGGGGGTGGTGACGTCGCCGCGCTGGTTCACACCCTCGATCTCGAGGTCGACCGCCGGACGGTCCCCCTCGGCGAGGTACTTGCGCACCACCGTGCCGCGCATCCAGTGGGTGTCGCCCACGTAGTTGAACTTGCGGAACTGGCAGTCGAGCTTCCAGAGCCAGGCGTCGTCGCCCATCCAGTCGGTGCAGAGGTGGATGAGCCAGGTCTCGCGCATCCGGCCGTAGTCGTACGACGCCGGGTTGCCCGCGGCGTGGGCCCACGAGGCGTCCCAGTGGACACGCTGCTGGACGTCGGGGATGTTGAGGTCGTCGGGTCGGAAGAACTTCGGCATCTTCTGGCGCTGCTGGTAGCCGAGCCGCAGCGCCTTCACGCCGTAGAGCCCCATCCCGACGCCGGAGTGCCAGACCACCATGTCGGTGACCCGCATCGGGCCCTTGACGATCGGGGTGACCTCGTCACCCTCCTCGACGTCCTCGAACCACCGCGGCTCGGCGCCGCGTCGCTGCTCGACCTCGCGGGCGTACGCCTCGTCGATCCGGGCGATCTCGTCGTCGGTGTAGGGCTCGACCACGATGTCGGCGTACTTCGTGCGCTCCGACACCCCGGCCCGCTCCGTGCGGATCATGAGCCGGTACTGGGCGCTGAGCGCGAGCGCCGGATCGAGCGCGCAGAACACCTCACCGGTCCACTCGTGGACGGCGCGCGCGGCGAACTCGCTGCGCTTGTCGTGGACGCCCACGAGCGCGTTGCGCCGCCCGATCCGCATGCCGGGTCGCAACGGGTTCCACCACTCGCGGTACGAGCCCGAGTAGAAGGCGTGCGCCCCGCGGATCGGGTCACCCTTCATCAGCTCGCGGGTCTCGGCGTCGTAGCGGGTGACCTCGTTCTCGCCGATGAGGGTGTCGCCACCGTTGAAGTGCGGCGAGGCCACCGGCCCGCCCCACACCGAGCGGGCGGCGTACTCGGGCTCGCACCACAGGGGGTTGTCGTCGCCGTAGGCCTCGGCCACGTGCCGGAAGGCGTCCTCGTTGGGCGAGCGGTAGTGCGGCGGCTGCGGGTGCGGCATCGGCACGCCGATCCGGGCGCGCAGGCGCGCCACCCCCTCGTCGGTGATCGACGGCGTGACCGGGGCGGACGGGTCGGCCATCAGAGATCGATCTCCTCGTCGTGGGACGGCGGCGGCACCTCGGCCGGGCCCGGCAGCGTGGCGAACACGGCGGGCGGCTCCCGCCACGGGTCGGGCGGCGCACCGGCCCGGGCGGCCTCGATCGTCCGCCAGACGCGCTCCGCCGTGCAGGGCATGTCGACGTGGCGGACGCCCAGGGGCGCGAGGGCGTCGACGACGGCGTTCTGGATGGCCGGGGTCGAGCCGACCGACCCGGACTCGCCGATGCCCTTCGCCCCCAGCGGGTTGAGGGGCGTCGGGGTCTCGGTGTTGATCGCCTCGAACGAGGGCAGCTCGGCGGCGCTCGGCACGGCGTAGTCCATGAGGGTCGCCGTCAGCGGGTTGCCGTCGGCGTCGTAGACGACCTGCTCGAACAGCGCCTGCGCCGCCCCCTGGGCGATGCCCCCGTGCTGCTGACCGGCGACGATCAGCGGGTTGAGGATCCGGCCGCAGTCGTCGACGGCGATGTGGCGGACCAGCTCGACGCGCCCGGTCTCGGTGTCGACCTCGACCACCGCGATGTGGACCCCGAACGGGAACGTGGCCTGGCCCTGGTCGAACTCGAGCGCCCGCAGCAGCGGGTCGCCGTCGTCGGCGGCGGCGCGCGCCACGGCGTCCCAGCCGATCCCGCTCGCCGGGACCCCGGCCACGGCGAGCCGGCCGTCGTCGGTGACCACGATGTCGTCGGGGGCGGCCTCGAGCAGCCGGGCCGCCACGGCGCGGGCCCGCTCGAGGACGGCGTCGGTGGCCCGGGCCACGGCCGAGCCGCCGAGCTGCAGCGACCGCGAGCCGCCGGTGCCGCCGCCCTTCGGGATGACGGCGGTGTCGGACTGCTCGAAGCGGATGCGCTCCAGCGGGATGCCGAGCTCGTCGGCCACGATCATCGAGAACGACGTGGCGTGGCCCTGTCCGTGCGACGACGTTCCGGCGCGCACGGTGGCGGAGCCGTCGAGGTGCACCTCGACGAACCCGTACTCGCTCGTGTTGCCACCGCCGGTCACCTCGACGTACGCCGCGACACCGATCCCGAGCTGCACCCGGTCGCCGCGGGCCCGCCGTTCGGCCTGCTCGGCCCGCAGCGCCGGGTAGTCAGCCGCCGCGACCGCGGCGTCGAGCGCGGTCTCGTAGTCACCGCAGTCGTAGGTGGTCCCGGTGAGCGTCGTGAACGGGAAGTCGTCGGGCTGGAGGAAGTTCCGGCGGCGCAGCTCGATCGGGTCGATCCCGAGCTCGAGGGCACCCATCTCCATGACCCGCTCGAGGTAGGCCGCCGCCTCGGGCCGGCCCGCCCCGCGGTACGCCCCCATCGGGGTGGTGTTGGTGAGCGCCACCGCGACCTCGTAGGCCAGCTGCGGCACGTGGTAGGTGCCGGTCGCCATCATGCGGGTGGTCGCGGCGGGCAGCATCCCGCCGAAGCCGCCGTAGGCCCCGCCGTCGCCGACGATCCGGCAGCGCATCCCGGTGATCCTCCCGTCACGGGTGAACCCCATCTCGACGTACTGCACCTGCCCGCGACCGTGCGTCATGGCAACCAGGTTCTCGCCGCGCGACTCGACCCACTTGACCGGTCGGCCCAGCCGCATGGCGGCGGCGATCACCACCCGGTGCTCGGCCCCGGCGCCGCCCTTGGCGCCGAAGGCCCCACCGACGTCGGGCACGACGACGCGCACCTGCTCGGGTTCGAGCCCGATCGCCTCGGCGGCGTCGCCCCGGAAGCGGAACGGCATCTGCGAACCCGGGTAGATCGTCACGAGGTGCCCGTCACCGTCGTCGCCGGGGACGACCAGCACGGCGTGGCCCTCCATCGGCACCACCGCGAGGCGCTGGTTGTCGATGCGGGCGCGCACCACGACGTCAGCGTCGGCGAGCACGCCGGCGCCGTCGCCCTCGCGGCGCCCGATCGCCAGGTTCGAGCCGATCCCCTCGTTCTGCACGGGGGCGTCCGGTGCGAGCGCCGCCTCCATGTCGGCGACCGCCGGCAGGACCTCGAGGTCGACCACGACCGCCTCGGCGGCGTCGACGGCCTGGGTGCGGGTCTCGGCGATCACGACCGCCACCGGGTCGCCCACGAAGCAGACCTTGCCCGTGGCGAGCGGCGGACGGCCGCACGCCGGGTGCAGGGGGAAGAACACGTTGTACGGCGCCAGGTCGAGGTCGGCCGCCGTGAACACCGCCACCACGCCCGGACGCTGCCGAGCCTCGTCGACGTCGACGCCGAGCAGGCGACCGTGCGCCACGTCGGAACGGACGAACACGGCGTGCAGCACCCCGTCGGCGGGCAGGTCGTCGACGTAGCGGCCCTGCCCCCGGAGCAGAGCCGGGTCCTCGACCCGGGGAACGGCGTTACCGAGCAGTGATCCGGTCATCCGGGAAACCTACGCCGTCGGGTCCCCGGAGCGTGAAGTTCCCCGCGGTGGCACGGCCGCGACCCCGGACCGTCAGCGGGTGAACGGCTGGACCGGGTGGTGGCGGGTCATCGCCGACCCGGCCGGGCCGAGCATCTGGTGGGCCCGCCAGAGCCGCCGGTGGAACAGCGTGACCAGCTCGACGTCGTGGCGTCCGTCGTCGGCGAGCACGAACGCCTCGAGCGCGGCGTCGCCGTCCTGCCAGGTGGCGGGACGGGTCCCGAGGAGGGCGTGGAGGTCGTCGAGGTCGGCGGCGACGCAGGCGTCCCCGATCTCGTCGACCCGCTCGAGGTGGCGGGCGAGCCGGAACGCGGTGCGCAGCCGGTACTGCTCGAACTCGTCGGCGGCGACGACGGAGCGCAGCTGCTCGACGAGGTGACCGAACCCGACCGCCGAGAGCGACACCCGCGGCTCGGGCAGGTCGACCGGCGCGAGCGCCACCCCGAGGATCTCGGCCAACGACTCGACCGCGAACAGGTTGGTCTCGCAGCACCACTGCAGGTTGGTCATGTAGTCGGACGCCGGATCGGGGTCGGCGAGGGCGGCGTGGAACGCGAGCTGGTTGCTGAGCGTGAACGCGAAGTTGTGCCACTGCACGGCGGCACGGTCGACCGGGAACCCGCCGGCCGCCTCGTAGACGTCGTACAGGCGGTCGAGGTCGCCGTAGTGCAGGATCGAGTCCCGTTGCCGGAATCCTGCGAGATCCATCATCGGATCACCGACGTGGGCCAGCTCGAGGTCGAGCACGGCCTGCAGGTGCCCGTCGGCGTGGTGGAGCTGTCCGGAGTCCCAGACGATCACCGCTTCGCGGCCGCGGGGGTCGAGCGGGTTCCGCCGCAGCCACCCGAGGCAGAACTCGAGGAACGGATCGGGGCGGCGCTTCCCCGCCCGGTAGCCCTGCTCGTACTGACGCAGGCCGACGGTGGCGGTCGTCTCCCCCGCCTGTGGATGGTCGATGCCGGCCGCCACGAACGGGGCGACGTCGAGCCGGTGGAGGGCGGCGAGCGCCGCCATGTACTCGTCCATGACGACGTCGCGCACGGCGTCGTCGACGCCGTCGAAGTCGGGCCGGCCCGGCACCCGGTCGGTCACGAACGCCGCCGGATCGTCGCACCAGCCGTACACGTGGGGGACGGCGATCCCGCCGGCCTCCATGAGGGCCTGGGCCATCATCTCGTGCCGCAGCGGCCAGACGCCCGGGATGTCGACCCGCTCGCCCCGCACGCACAGCGACCGCGGCCCGTCGGGGTGGTCGACCTCGACGAACCAGACGGGGCGCCACCGGGCTTGGCGCTCGACCGCCGTGACCGAGCCGCCGACGTTGGCCTCCACCCAGGCCACGACCCGGGCGGTCTGGGAGTCGGACGGGATCGTGCGGGACGGAGCGGGTTCCACGGCCCGGTTCTAGCATCGGGCCATGGTCAAGCACGGGGTGGTGCGCCTCGTCGACGTCGCCGAGCAGGCGGGGGTGACGGTCTCCACCGCGTCGCGCGCGCTGTCCCGACCCGAGATGGTCCGACCCGAGACCCGCGAGCGGGTCGAGGCGGCGGCCCGCGCCCTCGGGTACGTGCCCAACCTCGCCGCCCGCAGCCTCATCACCGGCCGCAGCGGAGTGGTCTCGGTCATCATCCCCGACCTGTCCAACGAGTACTACGCCTCGATCGCCCAGGCCGCGCAGGTCACCGCCCGCGAGCACGGCTACGAGGTCTTCATCGCCGACAGCGGCTTCGATCCCGACCGCGAGTCGGCGCTCGTCGACGTGGCGTCCCGCGGCGCGGACGGGGTGATCGTCTGCACCGCGCAACGGCGCCACACGGTCGCCCGGGACGGCGTGCCCCTCGTCTACGTCAACAAGATGGTGCGGGGTCACCACGCCGTGGTCGTCGATCCGCACTCGGTGCTCGAGGCGCAGGTCGACCACCTCCTGGCGCTCGGGCACGAGCGGATCCTGATCGCCACCGGCCCGGAGATCTTCTGGGTGTCGGAGGTGCGCAGCCTCCACGCCGCCCGCCTCGCCAAGCGCCTGCCGTCGATCACCATCGACGAGTACCGCGGCCCGTCGTACGGGGGTGGCCGTCGGCTCGTCGACCACCTCGATCCGTCGGTCACCGCCGTGGCGGCCCTCAACGACCGTCAGGCGATCGGGATCCTCCAGCGCGCCGCCGAGGTCGGCATCCGGATCCCCGACGACCTGAGCGTCGTGGGCTGCGACGATCTGTCGACGGCGGCGTTCGTGAGCCCGGCACTCACCACCGTCCGGGTCCCGACCGAGGCGCTGGGGCGGGCCGCCGTCAGCCTCCTGATCGACCACGTCACCGACGGCGGGCCGGTGATCGCCGAGCAGATGGTCGGCGAGCTGGTCGTCCGGGACTCCACGGCACCGCCCCGGACCGCCGCGTAGCATCGACCCCGATGGACATCGAAGAGTTCTACGAAGCCGACCCCCGCCGCCAGACCTCCGACGAGGTCAAGTACGGCACCGAGTGGACCGACGCCGCCGGTGGTCGCTACGAGGTCCTCTGGATCGCCGACACCGGCGAGGTCTACGCGATGTTCGAGCCGATCGAGCCGCTCGTGTCCGACGCCGTCGGCGACATCGTCGTCCAGCACCTGCCCGTCAAGGCGCTGACCGTCGAGGTGCTCGGCCACCTCCCGACCCGCGAGGCCGCCGACGCCGCGCTCGCGGGCTGGGAGGCCGCCATGCCCGAGGCCGGCAGCATCGCCTGGGTCCGCGACCGGGTCAGCTGAGAAATCCCGACGCCGCGCCCCGGGGTCCGGCGGCGCCACTCCCGACCAACGCCGCGATGGCGGCGTCGTCGTAGCCCAGCTCGGTCAGCACGGCCAGCGTGTCCGCTCCCGGCGCGGGCGGTCCGGCCGGGATGGCGGTCGGGGTCCCGGTGAGCGTCACCGGGTGACGGAGCAACGCAACGTCGCAACCCGCGGCGTCGGGGAGCACCTCGTAGGTCCGCAGGTGACGCACCTGGGGGTCGGCGAACACGGCGTCGACGGCGAGCACCGGGCCCGCCGGGATGTCGACGGCCGTCAGACGCTCGACGCACTCGGCCACGTGGAGTCGGCCGAGGTGCTCCTCGCAGGCCGCGTGGAACGCGTCACGGTGCGTCCGGCGGGTCTCCGGCGTCGCGAAGCGAGGGTCGTCGAGGAGCGCGGCCGCTCCGACCGCGTCGAGGAACGCCTCGACCCCCTTGAGCCCGGCGATGTTGACCCAGC
>JAFMJM010000128.1 GCA_017853455.1 Acidimicrobiia bacterium
AGCGGTCGGGGGCTCATGCCCGGACCGCCGTGGAGTCGGGTCGGGGGCTCATGCCGGCTCCCCCGCCAGGGCCCGGAGGCGGGCGACGAGGTCGTCGCGCAGTTCGGGCGGTGAGAGGACCTCGGCGTGCTCGAGCAGCTCGAGGACCCACTCGCGAAAGGCGTCGCGGTTGACCACCTGGAGCGCGACGACCACTGCCCCGTCGGGCCGCTGCTCGACCACCGCCTCGGCCCCGAGGTCGGCGGTCACGAGGGCGGCGTGCGAGGCGTCGACGAGCACCCGGGCCTCGACCGGCCGGTCGTCGCCGACGGCCAGCGGATCGGCGGCGAGCACCGCAGCCGGGTCGACGTCGTCGGGCGGGGTGAAGGCGCCGGCGGGGCCGAGGTCGGGTGGCCCGTCGAACCGGTCGATGCGGAACGACCGCGGCCGGTCGCGGTCGGGGTCGCGCCCCGCCACGTACCAGTGCCCGAACCGGTGGAGGATCCCCCACGGCTCGAGGGTGCGCTCCTCGCCCCGGTAGCGGAACGTGACGACGGCCCGACGCGACACGGCGTCGAAGCAGTCGCCGAGGTGCGGCGTGACCTCGAAGCGGGCGACCGGCCGGCGGGCACCGACCCCCTCGGCGCCCCCGAGCTTGCGGAGCGCGTCGAACGGGTCGATGCCGGGAACGTCGACGGCGGTCACGGCCAGGTGGAGGGCGGCCCGCTCGGCGTCGTCGAGGCCCGGATCGGGGAGGTAGTAGGCCTCGGGTGGGATGCGGTACCCGGGCTCGGCGCCGTTCCAGCCGTCGACCGACTCGACCGTGATCGGGATCCCGAGGTCGCGCAAGGTCTCCTTGTCGCGCTCGAACGCCCGGCGGCGGGCGGCGAGCTCGTCGGGATACGTCGGGGTGAGCCGGTCGGCGAGGTCCTCGAGGGTGAGGGGCCGGGTGGTCGCCAACAGGGTGGCGGTGAGGTTGATGAGTCGTTCGAGGCGTTCGCTCATGTGGGCACCGGACTCCCGGGGAGCGGTTCCGTGATGTGACCGGCCGCCACCACCCCGGCGGCGGCCGCGGCCTGGAACAGCACCGGGTCGGCTGCCGCGGGCCGGCCCATCGACACGACGTGCAGGTCGTGGTCGGCGAAGAGGGCCAGCACGTCGGGCGGGGTGACGTCGACGCACTCGTGCTTGACGTCGAGGCCGGCGGCCTGCAGGTCGGCTCGCAGGCGTTCCTCCTCGGGGCCGCCCACGCAGGGCACGGGCACGATGACCCGCTCGCGAGTGGCGAGCCGCAGCGCCGTGGCGGTGTGGTGCGACAGGCCCAGGTGGCGGGGCCGAGGGTCGGCGAACGACGCCCGCAGGCACGCCACGGGCACCCCACCGAGGGCGACGGTGGCGTCGAGCACGGGACCGACCTCGAGGCCCGAGAAGCCGAGCCGGGTGTTGGTGCCGACGATGCCCGGGCCCATGGCGACGATCGCGACGTCGGCGTGGGCGACGTGGCGGGCCACCACCAGGGCGGAGAACACCGACACCGCCTCGAAGTCGCCGCCGAAGGCGTGGCCGTAGGTGACCGTGGCGTCGATCAGGCCCCGGGCCCGCAGCGTGGCGACCAGGTCGGACAGGGCGATCGGCAGACCGGCGCCGTCGGTCATGACGTAGGCGATCCGGGCGTCGGGGCGCTGGGCGCGGATCGCCACCGCCACCGCCGGGACCTGGCTGTGCAGGGCCGCCGCCACCACCGGCATGCCGTCGATCGACTCGGCCTCGGCCAGCACCTCGAGGTGCTCCTCGGTGCTGCCGACGTCGGCCTGGAGGCTGGTGTAGCGGCTCTTGATGATGTGGCCGGGGCCCTTCTCGCTCCAGGCGTCGCGGGCGAGGTTCCAGTGCACGACGTGCCAGCCGCCCGTGCCGAGCCCGAGCTCGACCGCGGTGGTGTTGACGACCACCGGGTCGCCGGGGTCGACGCGCCCGGTGAGCTGGGTCAGGACGTAGGCGCGTTCGGGCCCCTCCCCCAGATCGACCTCGACGCGCTGGAGCCCGGCCCGCTCCTCGAGCAGCCGCCCCACGGTTCCGGTGCGAAACGACGGCATGCCGGCCCCTAGAGCGACGCGATGAGCCGTTCGACCCGCTCGTCGCGGGACTTGAACGGGTCCTTGCAGAGCACGGTGCGCTGGGCCTGGTCGTTGAGCTTCAGGTGCACCCAGTCGACGGTGTAGTCGCGCTTCTTCTCCTTGGCCCGCTTGATGAACGCGCCGCGCAGGCGGGCGCGCGTCGTCTGCGGCGGGGTACCCATGGCGGTCTCGATCGAGGCGTCGTCGACCATGCGGTCGACCTGGCCCCGGCGCTCGAGGAGCGAGTACAGCGACCGGCTGCGGGTGACGTCGTGGTAGGCGAGGTCGACGAGGGCCACCCGCGGGCTCGTGAGCGGGAGGTCGTGGCGCTCGCGGAACGCCTCGATCAGGTGGTACTTGATGACCCAGTCGACCTCGGTCTTGAGCTTGAGCGGGTCGTTCTCGAGGTGGGTCATGCAGTGCTCCCACATCTCGAGCGCCTGCTGTTCCTCGTCGGGGAGGCCCCGCTTGGCGGCGAACTTGAGCGCCCGCCCGAGGTACTCGGCCTGGAGTTCGACCGCCGACAGCTCACGTCCGTTGCTGAGGCGCACCTTGCGCCGACAGGTCATGTCGTGGCTGATCTCGCGGATGGCGCGGATCGGGTTCTCGAGCGAGAGGTCGCGCCACGGCGAGCGGTCCTCCTCGAGCATGCGCAGGACGATGGCGGTGGCGCCGGTCTTGAGGAAGGTCGTGTACTCGCTCATGTTGGAGTCGCCCACGATGACGTGGAGGCGACGGAACCGCTCGGCGTCGGCGTGGGGCTCGTCGCGGGTGTTGATGATCGGGCGCGACCGGGTGGTGGCGCTCGAGACGCCCTCCCAGATGTGCTCGGCCCGCTGGGCGATGCAGTAGACGGCGCCCCGGGCGGTCTGGAGGACCTTGCCAGCGCCGGCGTAGACCTGCCGGCTCACGAGGAACGGGATCAGGACGTCGGTGGAGCGGGTGAAGTCGCCGTCGCGCTCGACCAGGTAGTTCTCGTGGCACCCGTAGGAGTTGCCGGCCGAGTCGGTGTTGTTCTTGAAGAGGTAGACGTCGCCGCGGATGCCCTCTTCGCGGAGGCGCTGCTCGGCGCTGCGCACCAGGGCCTCGAGGATGCGCTCCCCCGCCTTGTCGTGGACGACGAGGTCGTGGAGCGAGTCGCACTCGGGGGTGGCGTACTCGGGGTGGCTGCCGACGTCGAGGTAGAGGCGGGCGCCGTTCTCGAGGAAGACGTTGCTGGAGCGGCCCCACGACACGACCCGGCGGAACAGGTAGCGGGCGACCTCGTCGGGGCTGAGGCGACGCTGACCGCGCAGGGTGCAGGTGACCCCGTACTCGTTCTCGAGCCCGTAGATGCGGCGCTCCATCGTCGGAGCGTACCGGGCCCCTGTGACGGCGCCGCGCCAGCCGGGATCAGCCGCCCGTGAGCCCCTTGCAGGCCGGGGCCGTGCGGAGCACCCGGTCGAGGTCGCCCGACCGGTCGAGGGTCGACACCTGGTCGAGGGCGGCCGAGAACGGCTCGTTGGAGGCGCCGACCCGGGTCTGGAGCTGCGCCGCACCGGTCCGGAAGGCGGTCGGATCGGAGACGTCGAGCGCGTCGAGAGCGGTGGCGATGGCGTCGATCTCGGTCACCATCGCGGTGATGCCCTTGCGGATCGTCTTCTCGATCCGGGCGCCGTTGGCGACGTCGGGCGTTCCGGCGGCCGTCACCGCCTCGCCGAAGGTGACGGTGAGCGCCGAGTAGGCGTCGAGGTAGGCCCCGAGCCGGGCCGCGGCCTCGGGGGCGGAAGCGGCCTGCGGCTTGGCCCGCTCCGCAGCCGAGATGGTCGACACCCCGGTGCCCCAGGTCGACACCGCGCGGCAGAACGTCGTCCCCCACTTCTTGGCGGGAGCGGCCCCGGCCGGACCGGCGACGAGCAGCGTCCCGACCAGCGCCACGACGGCCACGGCCGCGGTGCGGAGCGGGCGCCGGCGCACGTCAGGAGGCTTCGAGGATCGCGGTGAGCTCGTCCCCGCGGATGCGACCGAAGGCCCGGCGGGTGCGGGAACGGTCGAGGAAGGCGACCTCGAGCGAGGCCGCCGGCAGGGGCGTGTCGTCGGTCGAGAGCACGGCGGCTCCCAGGCGGACGGCGCCACCGTGGTCGAGGTCGGCGGTGTAGCGGTCGCGGGTGACCTCGATGATCCGCTCGGCCTCGCCGCCGAGCACGGTGAAGCCCTGCTCGTCGACGACGGTGCCGTCGTAGAGGATGTGGAAGAGCTCGTCGTCCTCCTGGGTGGCGCCGACCTGGGCCACCAGGATCTCGACCTCGTAGGGCTTCATCTCGTGGGTGAAGACCTGCCCGAGGGTCTGGGCGTAGGCGTTGGCGAGCGCGCGGGCGTTGACGTCCTCGCGGGCGAACGAGTAGCCCTTGATGTCGGCCTGCCTGACACCGGCGATGCGCAGCATCTCGAACTCGTTGTACTTCCCCACCCCGGCGAAGGCGATCCGGTCGTAGATCTCGGAGATCTTGTAGAGGGTGCGCGACGGGTTCTCGGCGACGACGACGATGCCGTCGGTGGCGCTGAAGGCGACCAGGCTGCGGCCCCGGGCGATGCCCTTGCGGGCGTAGTCGGCCCGGTCCTTCATCACCTGCTCGGGTGAGACGTAGAAGGGCATGCTCACAGTCCGGCCCCTTCCTCGCGGCCGCCGATGAGCACGTTGGCCCGGGCGGCGATGTCGGCGTCGGGGACCGCCACGTAGCCGTCACGGTCGATGACGGCCACCACCGGGTAGATGCCCCGGATGAGGTCGGGCCCGCCGGTGGCGGAGTCCTCGTCGGCCGCGGCGAACAGCGCCCGCAGGGCGAGGTCGACGGCGTCGTCGCGGGTCATCCCCTCGGACCACTGGGCCTTGATCCAGTTGCGGGCGTGGACGCCGCCCGAGCCGGTGGCCTGGAAGTCGGCCTCCTCGTAGCGCCCGCCGAGGGCGTCGTAGGAGAACACCCGACCGTGCCCGCGGCGTTCGTCGTATCCGGCGAACAGCGGCACGACGACCATGCCCTGCATGGCCATGGGGAGGTTCGCCCGGATGAGCCCGGCCAACTGGTTGGCCTTGCCCTCGAGGCTGAGCAACTCACCCTCGATCTTCTCGTAGTGCTCGAGCTGGACCTGGAACAGCCGCACCATGTCGACGGCCGGTCCGGCGGCGCCGGCGATGGCGACCCCGGAGTAGTCGTCGGCCGGGAAGACCTTCTCCATGCGCCGGTTGGCGATGGTCGAACCGGCCGTGGCCCGGCGGTCGCCGGCCATCACCACGCCGTCGGCGTAGCGGATCGCGACGATCGTCGTGCCGTGGGTGACCTCGAAGGGCGTCGAGCGGGTGCCGCCGCCGAGGTCGGACGCCGGGAGGTGGTCGGGGGCGACGCGTCGGAGCAGGTCGACGAAGGAGGCACCCGGGTCGTCGCCGGACGCGAAGAAGGGCAGCGGACTCTCGTTCATGGACCGGTGAGCCTACCGGCCCCCCACCGGGGCCATGGGGGCGGGTACCGCCCGGACGGGGCCGTCAGGCCGTCACTCGCCGCCCTTCTGGACGTAGGACTTCACGAACTCCTCGGCGTTCTCCTCGAGGACCTCGTCGATCTCGTCGAGCAGGTCGTCGAGCTCGGACTTGAGGGCCGCGCCACGCTCGGCCGGGGCCGGAGCGGCCTCGGCGTCCTCGGTGCGTCGACTCGGGGCGGGACGCTGCTTGCGCTGCTGGTCGGGCATGACGGTTCCTCCTGTGGTCAGCCTGCCACGCGCGCGGGGCGCGGCGGACGCATTTCGGGGGTCACGCGGAGATCCGGGCGACGAGGTCGGCGGGGGTGGCGCACTCGTCGAACAGTGCGCCGACGTGGGCCTCGGTGCCGCGCAGCGGCTCCATCATCGGGATCCGCTTGAGCGGGTCGTCGCCGACGTCGAGGATGACGCTGTCCCAGTTGGCGGCGACCACCGACTCGGGCCAGCGCTCGAGGCACCGGCCCCGGAAGTAGGCCCGGGTGTCGGTCGGCGGATGGTCGACGGCGTGGAGGACGGCGTCCTCGGTCACGATCCGCTCGACCTTCCCGGCCCGCACGAGGCGCTCGTAGAGGGAGCGGTCGGGGCGGACGTCGTGGTACTGG
Source organism: Acidimicrobiia bacterium (assembly GCA_017853455.1). Classification (GTDB taxonomy): domain Bacteria; phylum Actinomycetota; class Acidimicrobiia; order IMCC26256; family PALSA-555; genus CAIUKV01. The sequence goes on from JAFMJM010000128.1 coordinate 6,209, forward strand.
AGGTCGAGCAGGGCGAGCTTCGGGTCGTCCCACGACAGGTCGTCACGGGCGATGTAGGCCTCGAGGAGGTCCCGCTTCGTGACCCAGTCGAGCACCCCCACCAGGCGACCCGGGTCGTGCTCGAGGGCGGTGAGCACGTCCTCCCACCGGGCCAGCACCTCGCGCCCGACCGCCTCCCCGCCGCACGGGTCGAACCCGCGGGCGTCGGTGTAGGCGCGGGCCGCGGTGAGGAACTCCCACTGGAGGTCGAGGGCCGAGGCGTGGGTGCCGTCGGCGAGCTGGATGAGGGCCCGGCACGTGGGGTCGTGCGACACGGCCTGGATCGCGGGCACCGGGTCGGCCAGGGCGAGGTCGCGCCGGAAGGCGCGGTCCTCGACCATCGCCAGCACGATGGCGGTCGCGCCGACCTTCAAGAAGGTGGCGACCTCGCAGAGGTTGGCGTCGCCGGCGATGACGTGGAGGCGCCGGTAGACCTGAGCGTCGGCGTGGGGCTCGTCGCGGGTGTTGACGATCGGCCGCTTGAGGGTCGTCTCGAGGCCGACCTGCTCCTCGAAGAAGTCGGCGCGCTGGCTGATCTGGAAGTCGACCGCCGACGCGCCGTTCTCGCTGCCGACCTTGCCGGCGCCGGTGAACAGCTGGCGGCTCACGAACCACGGCAGCATCACCCGGACCAGGTCGGCGAACGGCAGGCCCCGGTCGACCAGGTAATTCTCGTGGGTGCCGTACGAGTTGCCCTTGCCGTCGGAGTTGTTCTTGTAGACGACGATCTCCTGGCCGGGGTCGAG
>JAFMJM010000129.1 GCA_017853455.1 Acidimicrobiia bacterium
CCGAGGTCGAGGTACCAGTTCAGACGCTCCTGGCACCAGTACTCGAACCACTGCGCGCCCTGCTCGGGCGGCACGAAGTACTCCATCTCCATCTGCTCGAACTCGCGGGTCCGGTAGACGAAGTTGCCGGGCGTGATCTCGTTGCGGAACGACTTGCCGACCTGCGCGATGCCGAACGGCGGCTTCTTGCGGGTGGTCGTCTGGACGTTGGAGAAGTTGACGAAGATCCCCTGGGCCGTCTCGGGGCGCAGGAACGCCACGGCGGCGTCGTCCTCGACGGGCCCGACGAACGTCTTGAACATCAGGTTGAACTGGCGGGCGTCGGTGAACGACTCCTTGGCGCCGCAGTTGGGGCAGGCCCCCGACTCGGGCAGCTGGTCGGCCCGGAACCGCTCGTTGCACTTGCGGCAGTCGACCAGCGGGTCGGTGAACGTGGCGACGTGGCCGCTCGCCTCCCAGACCCGGGGGGCCATCAGGATGGCCGAATCGAGGCCGACCACGTCGTCGCGCATCTGGACCATGGACCGCCACCAGGCGTCCTTGACGTTGCGCTTGAGCAGGACGCCGAGGGGTCCGTAGTCCCACGTGGACCGGAAGCCCCCGTAGATCTCGCTCGACGGGAACACCAGCCCCCGGCGCTTGCAGAGGTTGACGACGCGGTCCATCTGGTCAGCAGCAGCCATGAGGCCCGGATGCTACCCGTGCCCCGTCGACCCTCCCGGGCCGGGACGGGCCCCGACCACCCGACCCGGCGGACGGGTCAGCGCAGGGCGGCGCTGCGCAGGCGGCGCTCGGAGTGGAACTCGAGGGCCGCCACCGCCAGCCGCTCCACCTCCGACAGCACCCGGTCGTCGGGCGGATCGGCCAGGACCCGGGAGAGGTCTCCCCCGACGATCCGGGCGATGACCACCGCCGACTCGGGCCGGATCGGCCGACCACCGAGGAGGCAGCCCTCGCAGAGCACCCCGCCCTCGGCGACGTCCCAGGCCGGGAACGGCCCCTCGCCCCCGCAGCGGGCGCAGGCGTCGACCACCGGGTGGAACCCCTCGAGTGAGAGCAGCTTCCAGAAGAAGGCGGTGCTCACCGCCGGCGACGGGTTCGCGGCCAGGGTCGACAACGCCCGCTCGAGCATCCGGTAGAGGGCCGGGTTCGCCTCGCGCTCCAAGGCCACCTGGTCGACGGCCTCGAGCATCGAGACCGCATGGGTCAGACAGCCGTAGTGCTCCCGGAGCGCCCGGTTGGCGTCGATGGTCTCGACCTGGGTGACGATGTCGAGCTCGCGCCCCCGGGCGCACTGGAACGCCACGTGGCTCATGGGCTCGAGCCGGGCCCCGAACTTGGAGCCGGTCCGCCGGATCCCCTTGGCCACCGCCCGGACCTTGCCGTTGCCCTGGGTCATCAGGGTCACGATGCGGTCGGCCTCGCCCAACTTGATCGAGCGCAGCACGACGCCCTGATCGCGGTAGGTACCCGGCACGCCGCCGAGTCTAATGACACGCCTGTGATTCCGCGTGGGGAGACCGGGTCGGGGCCGGCCCGGGCCGAGCGGGGCTCAGTAGGCGTCGGGGTCGCGCTGGACGGCCTCGGGGACGGGGTGCCGGAAGCACTCCGAGGCGTTGCGCCAGGTGATCCGCTCCACCGCGTCGGCCGGGAGCCCGGCGAGGTGCTCACGCAGCATCGACTGGGTGTTCGGCCAGGTCGAGTCGGCGTGGGGGTAGTCCGACTCGACCATCACGTTGGCCTCCCCCATCACGTCGAGCTGCCGGTACGCCGACGGGTCGTCGATCGCGCAGAATCGGAAGTTCCGCCGGAACACGTCGGCCGGGGTGACGTCGAGGTCGTTCCAGGTGCCGTACATCGAGTCGTACATCCGCACGTGGTCGAGGCGGTCGATGAGGCCCGCCACCCAGCCGATCCCGCCCTCGGAGAGGCAGATCCGCAGCGACGGGAAGCGCACCGGGATGCGCGAGTAGAGCCAGTCGACGGCCGCGAACATCGCGTAGCCGAAGAACAGGACCCCCACCGTGTCGGAGGGGGCGTCGGGCGCGGTCGTGGGCGACGTCCCCGACGACCCGACGTGCAGGCACACCACCGTGCCCGTCTCCTCGCAGGCCCGCATGATCGGATCCCAGTGACCGGTGTGCAGCGACGGCAGGCCGAGCAGGTGGGGCGCCTCGGAGAAGGTGACCGCCTTGAAGCCCCGCTCGGCGTTGCGCCGGATCTCGGCCGCCCCGATCTCGGGGTCGAGCACGTACGGCAGCTGCAGGGGGATGATGCGCTCCGGTGCGAAGCCGGCCCACTCCTCGAGGTGCCAGTCGTTCCAGGCCCGCACGCAGGCCAGCGCCAGGTCGGGATCGTCGGTGACCTGCTGGAGGCGCTGACCGGCGAAGCCCGGGAGGAACGACGGGAAGTTCAGCGAGGCGTAGATCCCGTTGCGGTCCATGTCGTCGATGCGCGCGGCGATGTCCCAGGCACCGCGCCGCATCTCGTCGAACCGCGTCGGGTCGAACGAGTACTCGTCGACGGGTCGGCCCACGACCGCGTTGAACCCGACGTTGGGCAGGACGTGCCCGTCGTAGACCCAGGCCTCACGACCGTCGTCGTCCTCGACGATCCGCGGCGCCCGGTCGGCCAGCGCCGACGGCACCCGCCCCTCGAAGGTGTGGGGAGGCTCGACCACGTGGTCGTCGCAGGAGATCACGGTGAACGAGCGGCCGGCCCGCGGCGGGTCGGGCAGGAGCGTGACCTTGCCCTTGACGTTGGTCGTGAAGCCCGCGTTGGCCGAGAGGTCGTCGAGGGAGATGCCCACGGACCGAGCCTACGACACCCGGGTCAGTCGGCGCCCGGGGTGTCGATGGCGCCGAACCGACGGCTCCGGCCCTGGTATTCGCGGATGGCCTCGAAGAGGTTCTCGCGGCGGAAGTCGGGCCACAGGACGTCGGTGAACACCAACTCGGAGTAGGCGAGCTCCCACAGCAGGTAGTTCGAGATCCGGAACTCCCCCGACGTCCGGACCAGCACGTCGGGGTCGGGCATGTCGGGGGCGTAGAGGTTGCGGGCGATGGTGCGCTCGTCGATGGCCGACGGCTTCAGCCGCCCGGCGGCGACCTGCTCGGCGATGGCCCGGGTGGCGTCGACCAGCTCGGCCCGGCCGCCGTAGTTGAACGCGAACGTCAGGGTGAGCTTCCGGTTGCGGGCGGTGAGGGCCTCGGTGTCGACGATGTGCTGGAGCACCCGGCGCGGCACCCGCCCGCCCCGACGCCCGATGAACCGGACCCGCACGCCGAGGTCGTTCAGCTCGTCGCGTCGGCGCAGCAGCAGGCTCTCGTTGAAGCGCATCAGGAAACGGACCTCGTCGAGCGGTCGGCGCCAGTTCTCGGTCGAGAAGGCGAAGACCGTCATCCACGGCAGGCCGACCTCGAGGGCTCCCTCGACCGTGTCGAAGAGAGCCTCCTCGCCGGCGGCGTGACCGTCGGTGCGCTTGAGCCCCCGCTGCTGGGCCCAACGACCGTTGCCGTCCATCACCAACGCGACGTGTGTCGGCAGACGCGACGGATCGATGCCCCGGACCACGGGAGCGACGCTAGTGCGTCCCGGCCCGGTGGCTACGCTCCCGGCCGTGCACTGGACCGCCGTCGTCAACCCGGCCGCCGGTCGCCGCGGCCGACGCGGCGACGTCGCCCGGCTCCGTGACGCCCTCACCGCGGCCGGCGCCACCGTGCGGATCACCGCCGACGCCGCCGAGGGGCGGGCGGTCGCCGCGGACGCCTTCGCCGCCGGTCACGGGGTCGTGGCCTGCGGGGGTGACGGCACCGTCCGGGTGCTGGCCGAGACGGCCGCGGCCGCCGACGGGCTCCTGGCGATCGTCGCCACCGGTTCGGGCAACGACTTCGCCCGCGCCCTCGGGCTCGACCACCAACACCCGCTCGCCGCCGTCGACCTCCTGCGCACCGGGCGCGAGGTGCGCTGCGACCTGGCGCGGGCGACCGCCGCCGACGGCACCGAGGTCGTCTTCACCACCGTGGCCAACAGCGGACTCGACGGCGAGGTGAACCGCTGGGCCAACACCGTGCAGCGCCTGACCGGCACGGCCCTCTACACGGTGGCCGCCCTGCGCACGATGGCGACGTACCGGCCCGGGTCCATGCGGATCACGGTCGACGACGTCGTGGTCGACGGACCGACGTGGCTGGTGGCCATCGGCAACACCGACTCGTACGGCGGCGGCATGCGTATCACGCCCGCCGCCCGCGCCGACGACGGCCTGCTCGACGTGGTGGTCGTCGGCGACGTCTCCCGCCCCACGGTGCTCGGGCGGTTCCCGCAGATGATGCGGGGCCGTCACCTCGGGATCCGCGGGATCACCCACCTCACCGGACGCCGGGTGACGGTCGAGGGCGTGCCGGGTCAGGACCTCTGGGCCAGCGGCGAGCCCGTCGGTCCGCTGCCCGCCACCCTGGAGGCGCTCCCGGGTGCGCTGCGCGTGTTGGTGCCGACCGGGGCCGACGGGGGCGACCCGGAGGTCAGCCCGCGACGGTGACCGTCGCCTCCATCCCGGCGGCGCGGTGGCCCGGGATGGAGCAGTAGATCGTGTAGGAGCCGGCGGCCAACTCGACCTTGCCGGTGTCCTTGGTGACGTTGCCGCCCACGGCGAGCTCGAAGCCCCGGAGCTTGGGGTCGGTGAACACCAGGGTGTGCTGGCCGCCGCCGAGGATGTAGTCGATCTGGATGATCCCGGCCGGCACGTCGTAGTTGGTGGCGTTGAACTTGAGGGTCGCCAGGGCGTCGACCTCCATGGTGCCGACCGCCTCACCCGAAGGCTGCTTGTAACCCGCGGCCTTCTTCTCCTCCTTGGGCGCGCTCGGCCCGAGGCTCGTGAGACCGACGGCCATCACCAGCATCAGCAGCACCGCCACCGAGATGGCGACCGCCGACGAGGAGAGGCCGGGGTTGGCCGTCACCCAGACCGCCCCACCGAGGATCAGCAGGGTGAAGATGGAGGCGATGATCAACGACGCGGTACCGGACCCACCGGCGAGCAGCGCCCGCGACAGGTTGATGGCGTAGAACGCCAGGGCGGCGGCCGACAGGACCGGCAGCAGGAACGGGAGCAGGAGCCGCGTGCGGACGGCCTCGGCCCGCTCGTCGGCGGAGGGCTCCAGCAGCGCCGTCGGCGCGGGCGCCGGGGCCTCCTCGACGGGGACCAGGTCGGTGCCGGACTCCCCGGTGGTCGGTTCCAGGTCGGTGGTGCTCATCGGGACCTCACAATAGAGGGGACGGACCCCCCACGTCGGATCATCGGCCTCAGCCGGTCAGCCGGGAGAGCTCCCGGTCGAGGTCCCGGCGGACCTGCGGTCGCTGGCGGCGCTCCTCGGCGGCCGCCCACTTGAAGAAGATCACGGCGATGATCGCCCAGGTGAAGATCCCGGACCCGATCTTCATGATCAGGCCCGCCACCTGCTGATCGCTCATGGTCGACGCCCCCCACAGGTGCGGCAGGCCGATGTACACGTGGTACAGGGGCCGGTTGCCCAGCGTCATGAACGACGCCGGCACCGTCGGAACGATCGACTGGAGGAACAGGTACACCATCCGCAGCAGCCACGAGAGCCGGGGGATCTCCGGCAGCGGGCTCGCCACCGGCATCCAGATGATCAGGGCGGTCAGGAAGAGCGCGGCGTGGACGCCGAAGTGGACCAGGCCGTTGTCGAGCGACGCCGTGACCAGGGCCGGGACGTGGGTCAATGCCAGCATCACGTTGAACACGATCACCGCCGGCAGGAAGCGCGACCACCACCGGACGACCCGGAACCGGCGGCTCCCCGGGTTCAGGACCCACCGGGCCAGCCACGCCGGGGTCCCGAGCAGGAAGAACGGCGCCGCGATGGACGTGATCAGCAGGTGCTGGACCATGTGCACGCTGTACATCGATCGTTCGGCGATGTCGTGGACCGGCCAGTCCGACGAGACCAGCACCACCAGCACGCCACACGCCCACGAGAAGACCTGGAGTCGGGTCACCACCGGCCGGCCGGGGATCGCGTAACGCGGTCCGACCCGTTCGATCGCCATCCAGTAGCCGACGGCGAGGACTGCGGCGAGCAGCCAGACGTCGGGGTGGGCCGACCATCCGGGGATGCTCGCGGCCAACACGTCGGACCTCAGAAGACGTGCAGTGTCGTGAGGGCGATGAGGTACAGGACGAACGCCGCGACCGCACCCATGATGAAGAACCGACGGAAGATCGGCTGGTCGGTCTTGAGGTGCATGAAGTAGGCCGCGACCAGCACGAACTTGACGATCCCGAAGAACAGCAGCAGGGCGACGATGACGCCGCTCGACACCGACCCCTCGAGGTAGGAGATCCCGATCTCGACGGCGGTGACCACCACCAGGATCAGGAAGATCACGACGTACTTGAACGGCGAGGGGTGCTCGACCTCCTCACCGGGGAGCAGCCCCGGGGCCGGGGTCAGGGCCCCGCCGAGCTCGGCACGGGCGACCGCCGACAGGTCTTCCTCGAGGGTTTGGATACGACCTTCGCTCACTGGTCCGACTCCCCTAGGTCCGCTGGCCCGCCTGGGGCATGAGGTAGATGACCGTGAAGATCACGATCCAGACGACGTCGACGAAGTGCCAGTAGAGACCGGCGATCTCGACCTTCTCGGAGTCCTTCTGGCCGAGCCGGCCCTGCATCGCCATGCCCCACAGGGAGAGCAGCCAGATGATGCCGATGCAGACGTGGGCACCGTGGAACCCGGTCAGGACGTAGAACGTCGAACCGAACAGGTTGGAGCCGAGCCGCAGGCCCTCACGGTAGAAGTGGGTGAACTCGTAGATCTGGCCGGCCACGAAGGTCGCACCGAAGAGCGCGGTGGCGATCGTCCAGAGCCGGAACCGGCGCAGGTCTCCACGCTGGATGGCGGCCAGGGCCAGCACCATGGCCAGCGAGCTCAGCAGGAGGA
>JAFMJM010000130.1 GCA_017853455.1 Acidimicrobiia bacterium
GCGGCTGAGCGTCAGGCCCGGCCGGACCCCGGCTCGGGGAACCCGCTGACGTCGATCTCCTCGACCTCGGCGACGTCGGGGATGCCGTCACCGTCGACGTCGACGAGGGTGGTGCGGGTGATGGTGACGCTGTCGGTCTCCCCGTCGCCGTCGAGGTCCATCAGGATCGCCTCGGTGACCTCGGCGCCGTCGGGGCGACCGTCACCGGTCATGTCGACGGTGGTGGTCTCGGTGACCACGACGATGTCGGGGATGCCGTCGCCGTCGACGTCGATGCGCTCGACCTCGATGTGCACGTGGCCATCGATGACGCCGTCACCGGTCAGGTCGACGTCGGTGTCGGCGATCACCTCCGGTCCGTCGGTCACGGGCCCCTGCATCTGGTCGTCGATCATCGCCGGACCGTAGCCCGGACCCCGGCCGCGTGTCGGGTCGGGATCAGGTCCGGGCCGGAGTCAGGCCCACCTGCCGGCGGGCTTCGTCGATCGGGAGGTCCGCCATGGCGAAGTGATCGATCCCCGCCATGAGGTCGACCGAACACGCGGCGCCCCGGCGGAACGCGTCCACCCACCGCTTGGCTGCTCCCGGGTCCGCGAGGGTGTCGGAACGGGCCATGACGACCCGCTTCCCGGACATGTGGCGGATCGAGCCGTTCTGGAAGATCCCCAGGGTCACGGCCAGGAGGGTCAGGCCCTCCTCGTCGGGCATCGTCGCCGCGATCAGGGCGAAGGTGTCGAGCTCGCCCTCGGGGGTGGCGTCGTAGTCGGCCAGCACGTGGATGAAGTCGTGACGGGCACCGATCTCGTAGATCCCGTGCGGTTCCCCCGGGAACGCGAATCCGTGACGCTCGTAGAAGTCGGCCACGCCCCGACCCCAGGTGCCGTCGGGGAGATCGCGGAGGGAACGCCAGCGGTCGGCGATCGTGTCGTCGTGACCGATCCCGAGGTACGACAACTTGGACCGGACCAGCTCGATCACCTTGCCGCTGAGTGCCTCTCGCGCCGTCTCCCGTGCGGTCCACGAGTGGCGGAGCAGGTCGGTGTGGAGGAGCACCGTGTGGTGCTCGGCCAACTGCCGGGCCTCGTGCACCAGGACGGTCCGCACCCCCAAGCGGGCGGCGAACTGCTCGACGCCGCGGGTCGTCGAACGTTCGAGGGCACGATCGGTGAGCTCGAGCACCACGGCCAGGCGGACGATCTGGGCCCGCAGCTCGGGTCCCACTCCCGCCGTCAGGATGGTCTCGGCCGAGAGCGGCTCGATCACCTCGCCCGGAGCGAATCCGTAGATCACCACACCGAGGTCGTCGACGATCTCGCGTTGGAGGTCGTGCATCCGCTCGGGCCCACCGAGGGCGCCCAACGCACCACCGATCCAGGTCCGGGCGTCTGCGGGAGCCGGCAGGAACACGCCGTCAACCTAGCGACGGCGGCGCCCCCGCGGACCACACCCGCTCGACGTCGGAGAGGCCGAGCCACTCCAAGGCGGCATCGAGCGGCCGACCCGTGGCGCCCACGACCGCTGCGGGACCCACCGCACCCAGCGCGTAGGCGGCGCGCAATCGGCTGGACGGGTCGGCCCAGGTGTCCCCGAGGTCACGGGTCATGAGCGTGCTGAGGTCGTCGTCGTAGCGGAGCGGTTCGGGAACGGGCGCAGTGGGTGCCGCCACCATCTGCAGCACCGATGTCACCGGCGCGGGCACCGCCGTGCCACACCCCGAGCCCGGGGCCAACGGCACCGACCAGAAGTCGGGGGTGTCGAGTCCCGGGTCGCCACCGGGCAGCGTTCCCACACCGTCGTCCGCCCGGACGGCCGGACTCGGCGAACCCGGGTGGCGCGAGTTGAGGAGCGTCAGGGCCATCGAGTTCTGCCGCCGGGTCAACTCGGTACCGAGGTGCGCCACCGACGGATCGGTGGCGGTCCACTGGAGGTGCACCATCGCCAGGATCGCGTGGAGGACCACCTCCTCGTAGCGGTCACCGAGGTCCTGCCACCCCAGGTGGTGCGCCAACGATGGAGCCACCACCGCAGGGTGCTCGGCCGCGTACCGGTCGTTGAGCGCCCGCACTCCGGGCCGGGCGCCGTCGACCCGCCCGAACGTGCGCCCCGATCCCGGCATCGGGGCGATCCCGATGTCCGTCACCGGCGACGACCCGACGAGGAAGTCGTCGACGAGGGGAGCGGCCACCGTCACGGTCAGGAGCGCCAGCGCCGCCCGCACGACCGGGTCGGGCACCCGCTCACCGACGGTGGGGTCGTCGAAGGCGCCGAGGGCCCGGGCCACGGCCGTCGGCGCGCGCCGGGAGACGAGGTCCCCGACCACGGTCCGGGCCCCTTCCTCACCGATCGGGTTCCCGGCGGCGGGTGCCATCGGGGATCCCGTCGGATAGGTCCCCGGTACCCCGAAGCGCACCCCGGACGTGAACAGATCCGGATCGCGGGGTACCTGGGGCGGTGCGGCGAGCAGCGCCGTCACCGCATCCGTGCGCTCAGCCGCGGTCGACACCGGGTGGGCGTCCGGTCGGGCCGTAGGCCCGCTGCGCCACGTCGTCGGGAAGCGGCAACACGACGGTGAACTCGTTGCCCTCGGGGTCGGCCATCCGGTAGTGCGACTCGCCCGGGCGGGCGTGGATCACCTCGACCAGTCGACCTCCGAGCTCCTCGACGCGAGCCCGGGCGACCTCCATGTCGGTGACCTCGAGGTCGGGGCGGGTCCGTCGGTCGGGGCCGGTGGCGGTGGCTGCGTCGCGCGGCTCGAACGCCATGAAGGCTCCGCTGCGATCGGGCTCGAGCTGAATCCAGTCGGGTGCCTCCTCGACGATCCCGACCCCGAGCACCGCACACCAGAAGGCGGCGAGGCGCGCCGGGTCCTCGGCGTCGATCACCACCGCCCTGAGCCATCCCACCGGAGCGTCCATGCCCGGAGCATACGACGCCGACGTCGTGCGGGCCTAGAGTCCTGCGGTGCCCGGAGCTCCGCCCGTCCGCTCGTGGCTGCTGCTGCTCGCGCTCAGCCTGCCGATCTTCGCGTTGTCGATCGACGCCAACGGTGTGGTCGTGCTGTTGCCCACGATGGCCCGGGACCTCGGCGTCTCGCCGGTTGCGTCGAGCGCGGTGGTCACCGTGGCGAGCGTGGCGTTCGCCGCACCGCTGATCCTGATCGGTCGGGTCGCCACCCGATTCGGACCGCGGCCGGTGCTCTTCGTGGGTGTCGCCGGCTTCGGCCTGTCGTCGCTCATCTGTGCCCTGGCCGGTGACTACTGGATGCTCATGGGTGGACGGGTGCTCCAGGGCCTCGCTTCGGCCTGCTGCTTCGCCACGAGCCTGGCGGCGATCAACGCCGCGTTCGATGCCGAACGGCTGCCCGTTGCGATCGGGATCTGGGGTGCCGTCGGTGGAATCGGCAGTGCGGCCGGGCCCCTCGTCGCCAGCCTCATCGGAAGTACCTGGTCGTGGCGCTGGTTCTTCGGCGTCAACCTCGTGATCCTGGTGATCACACTGGTGATGCTCCCGTTCCTCACGCCGGAGCTCCCGACCGACCGCACGGAACGGTTTCCCGCCGGGCGCCTCGGCGTGCTCACCGTCGGGGTGTGGGTCGCGTTCTCCGCCCTGCAACGGGCGGGCTCGTGGGGTTGGGGGCACGCCGAGGTGTGGGCCGGTCTGGTCGGCGGTGCGGTGCTCGTGGTCGTCGCGCTCCGCAGCCGGGGTGCACCGATCGCGCACCGGGAGGTGACCCGCGACCCCTCGTTCCGACTGGGGACCGCCGAGGCGACCCTGTCGAACTGGGGATCGGGCGTGCTGATGGTGCTCGTGCCGATCGCACTCCAGACGTCACGGGGGCTCGGCGTCGTCGCGACCGGTCTCGTGTTCCTCGGATTCTCGGTGCCGTTCGCCGTCGGCGGAGCGGGGTCGGGGCCGTGGACGCGCCGACGTGGTGCCGCCTCGACCCTGGCCACCGGGTCGGCGCTGCTCGCGCTCGGACTCGTCGGGCTCGCGGTGACCGGGATCGACGCCCCCCTCGGCGTCGTGGTGGTGGCATTGGCCGTCGCCGGTTTCGGCAACGGCCTCGTCTACGCCGCGTCGACCGCCCACGGCCTGGCCGGCGTGACCACCGTGCGGGCAGCCGAGGCGTCGGCGCTCCTCAACATGTGGCGGGTGCTCGGTCTGGCCCTCGCCGTCGGGATCTCCGACTCGATCGTCCGGATCGTCGACTCCGGTGAAGGGGCCCGGGCCGACGCCGGCCTCCGGTGGGCGCTGCTGGTCGCGGCGGCGATCTGCGTGATCGGGGTGCCGATCGTGCGCCGCGACCCGTCGGCGTCCCGGACCGTTACAGGAACTCCACCACCCGCTCGCTGAAGCGCCAGGTGCCGCCCTCGTTGCGCAGGGCGTCGCGGTACCGCCCGACCAGGAACGGGGCCCAGCCGGCCTCGCCCTTGACCAGCAGCACCAGGTCGCTCTCGGCGGTGGCGACCTCGGGGTCCCAAGAGGTGATCTGGGTGTTGACCACGAGGTGGCGCTGGGGCACCTTCGGCGCCACCGCATCGAAGGCGGGCCGCAGGGCGTCGTGGCCGGAGTGGCGACCGAGCCCGGGGATGTCGACGGTGCCATCGGCGCAGAAGGTCGCGACCACGTCGTCGGTCCGGCCGTCGTCGAGGGCGAGGGCGTAGGCGGCGACGGCGTCACGCACGCCGGCGGAGACGTCGGCGAAGGTCGGGGTGCTCACGGGTTCCTCCCGGTGGTGGTGGTCGGACGGATCAGAGGTCGAGGGCGACGACCGGCCGCTCGAGCGGCGCGACGCAGATCTCACGCTGCGCCGACGCCAGCGCCGCGTGGGGGAGCCCGGCGAGGTAGCCGTCGACGAGCCGGTGGTAGTTGGCGATGTGCCCCTCGCCCTTCTCGGAGAGGCGCATGTACTCGAACGACCGCTGGTGCAGGCCGCGCTGCTGGCGCGGCACGTTGGCGAAGTCCTGGGCCGGGATGGGCGGGAAGCGCGGATCGTCGTGCTCCCACACCTCGGGGACCGGCGGGCACTCGGGCTCCCCACCCTGGGGGAAGCGGGTGAGCGACCAGATCTCCATCAGGGTCTCCTCCGGACCGAGCGGCCGGAAGCGGTACTGCGAGGCGCTCGAGTACATCGGGAGCACGATGAAGTGGGGGAAGCAGTAGATCATCGGCTCGTTGAAGCCGAGGGTCGTGAGCTCGTCGAGGTCGGGCACGTCGTGACCCTGCTCGCGGTGCCAGGAGACGACCGCCTCGTTGAGGGACCGGTCCCAGGTGGCCATCGCCAGGGCCGGGTCGGCGGGCAGCTCGATCGCCGCCGCCAGGCGTTCGGCGACCGCCACGTCGGAGCGGTGGATCATGCCGTCCATGCCGACGCTCATGGTGCGGAGGTACTGCAACTCGCCGTCGAGCCAGACCTTGGGGTCGAACGACGTGGGGTCGCGCGGAACGACCCGGTTCTTGATGACGAGCTGCGGGTGGGACTCCACCACGTGGTACTGCTCGACGAACGCCTCCTGCGCCAACTTCCAGTTGACCGGGAGGCGGGCCGCGACCCACCACTCGGCCCGCATCGACGAGAGGCGCCAGGCGTCGAGCATCGTGGAGGCCGGCTCGAACGACTCGTGCAGCGGCGGGGCGGCGTCGTCGAAGTTGATGAAGGCGCAGCCGCCCCACGTCTCGCAGCGCACCGGGGTGAGGTCGAGGTCGGCGGGGTCGAGGTTGCCCGGGTCGAAGTATCGCTTGCCCGTGACGGCCGTGTTGGCGCCGTCGGGGCCGTAGCACCACCCGTGGAACGGGCAGGTGAAGCCGCTGTCGCACCGACCGCGGCCCTCGGCCACGCGCACGCCCCGGTGGCGGCAGGCGTTCTGGAAGGCGACGACGCTGCCGTCGTCCTGACGGACGACGACCACCGACTGGTCGAGGATCGTGTACTCGACCCAGTCGCGGGGGGCGGGGATCTCCTCGAGCCGGCAGGCCATCTGCCACACCCGGGGCCAGAGGTGCTCCGCCTCGAGGGCGTAGAACTCCTCGTCGAAGTAGCGCTCCTTGCGGATCCGGTCGGCCCGCTCCACCGCGAACGGCACCGGCAACGGGCGGTGGGTCCCGGGGACCGTCGGATCGGAGACCGTCATGGCGTGCGCCTCCCGTCGGACATCTCGGACGCCGTGATCAGCCTAACGGCCGCCTCCCGGCCGGGTTCGACCGATCGGTACAATTCCGGTGACCGCCCGGACCCCCCGCCGGTCGCCCCGAGGAGGCTCCGTGACAGGCATCGACACCCCCGAGGTCGACGTCGTGATCGTGGGCGCCGGGATGACCGGGGTCAACCAGCTCTACCTGCTCCTCGAGGCGGGCTTCTCGGTGCAGGTCCTCGAGGCGGCCCCGGGGGTGGGCGGGACCTGGTTCTGGAACCGCTACCCGGGGTGCCGGTTCGACTCCGAGTCGTACTCCTACGGCTACCTGTTCTCGAAGGAGCTCTTCGACGAGTGGGTCTGGTCCGAGCACTTCGCCGGCCAGCCCGAGATCGAGGCCTACGTCAACCACGTCGTCGACAAGTTCGACCTGCGCCGCCACATCCGGTTCGACACCCGGGTGACCGGCGCCACCTGGGACGACGCGTCACGCACGTGGCTGGTGACCACCGGCACCGGCGATCCGGTCCGGTGCCGGTTCCTGATCGCGGCCAGCGGTGCCCTGTCGGTCCCCTACACCCCCGACATCCCCGGACGCGCCGACTTCGCCGGGATCCAGCACCACACCGGTGAGTGGCCGGCCGAGCCCGTCGACTTCACCGGGACCCGCACCGCCATCGTCGGCACGTCGTCGAGCGGCGTGCAGGTGCTGCCCGCCGTGATGCACGACTGCGCGTCGGTCACGGTGTTCCAGC
>JAFMJM010000131.1 GCA_017853455.1 Acidimicrobiia bacterium
GTCTGCGCAGCGACGCTGCGCACGGTCTCGGCCGCGAAGTCGGCCTGGTTCCACGACAGCAGGAGCACGGCGATCTCGGGGGTGCTCGCTGCGGGGTCCACGACGTTCGAGCGTAGGACCTGGGGCGGCCGATCAGCCCCCGACGGGTTCGGCCCCGGCCTCGTCGTCGAGGAAGTTCTTCTGGTCGAGCCAGAACAGCCAGCCGAGGGCCGGGAGGATCGTGACGGCGGCGATCAGGAAGACGATCGACACCGTGATCAGGGTCACCTGCGGGGCGGCGGCGTCCTCGAGGGTCAACGAGGTCGGGAGCAGGTAGGGCCACTGCCCGACGCCCCAGGCCGCGATCACCGCGACGACCGCACCGAGTGCGACCACCCGGGCGAGGCGGGCCCCGGCCGCCGTCGTGCGGCGCAGGTGGAGGGCGAGGGTGGTGAGGCCGAGCAGGCCCGAGAGGAGCACGAGGGGGAGGGCGACACCGGTGAGCCGGTCGGCGAGGTAGTCGGCGTCGGCGTTCAGGATGAAGACCCCGGCGACCGCGACCACGCCGGTGCCGATCGCGGCCCCGATCGCCCGGCGACGGAAGTAGGTGACCATGTCGGGTTCCTCGAACCGGTACGCCTCGGCCACCAGGTGGTTGGCGGCGAGGTAGGCGCACGCCGCGACCGCCAGGACGCCCCCGAGGATCGAGGTGGGGTTGATCCAGCTGGCCCACGGATCTCCGGCGATCCCCCCGGCCGGGACCCGGCCCGTGGCCACCGCCCCGGCCACCGCGCCGAGGCAGAACGGCGTGATCACCGACGAGGCGGCGAACGCCGCACCGAAGTTGCGCTGCGAGGAGATCCGACCGACCTCCTTGCGGAAGGCGAAGGTCGAGCCCCGGAGCACGATGCCGAGCGCGGCGATCGACAGGGGTACGAACAACGTGAGCATGATCGACGAGAACGTCTCGGGGAACGAGGTCCACAGCACCACGAGGATGAAGACCAGCCAGACGTGGTTGGCCTCCCACACCGGGCCGATCGAGTGGGCGATGAGCGTCCGGGGTCGGGCCCCCTGCTCGGTCCCACCGGCGGTGAGGTCCCAGAACCCGGCGCCGAAGTCGGCGCCCCCGAAGCACGCGTACGCGGTGATGCCCACCATCAGGATCACGCCGACGACGTTGATCACGGCGCGCTCCGGTCGACCGACGCCCGTCGGCGGGCGCGCGGGGTGTACGGGAGCAGTTGCTCGGCGTGGGGATCGTTCTCCCGGAACCGGCGGGCCATCTGGCGCAGGACCAGGATCAGCGTGACGGCGACGCCGAGGTACAGGGCCACGATGACGAGGAACGTCACCCAGACGCCCTCGTTGCCGGTGGCGGCCTGGCTCACCCGCATGAAGCCGCGGGCGATCCACGGCTGGCGACCGACCTCGGTGACGATCCAACCCGACTCGAGCGCGGCGATCGACGCCACGCCGGCGACCGCCGCCGCCCGGAGGAACCAGGGCGTGCGCGGGATGTCACGCCGTCGCCACCACACCACGGCGAACCACGCCGACAGCAGGAACAGGCCCGACCCGATCCCGACCATGACGTCCCACGCCCAGTGGACGACGTCGACCTCGTGGTTCGTCGGTCGGGCGTTCTTCGGGAAGGCGGCGAGGCCCTGGATCTGCGTGCGGGTGCCGGTCGAGGGGTCCGACAGGATCGAGGCGACCCCGGGCAGCGGGATGCCGCCCTTGACCTCACCCGACTCCGTCAGGTGCCCGAACAGGGTCTCGGGCACGTCGCGCGCGGTCCGGGGCACCATCTCGATGGCGGCGAACTTGGTGGGCTCGTTGTTGTAGACCCAGCGGGCGAGCTGGTCGCCGACGACCATCTGCACGGGCGCGGCGATGGCGGCGATCGTGAACGGGATGAGGAAGCCCAGGCGGTGGTAGCGGTCGCGGCGCCCCCGGAGCATGGCCACGGCGTAGACCGACGCGATCAGGAACCCGGCGACGAGGTAGGCCGCGACGAGCATGTGGAGCACCTCGAGCGGCATCGCCTTGTTGAAGAACACGCCGACGAAGTCGACGTCGACGATCTTGCCGTTGCGCAGGGTGAAGCCGCCGGGCTCGTTCATCCAGGCGTTGGCGGCGACCACCGAGGCCGTGCCGCCGATGCCCGAGATCACGATCGGTACCCCGGTCCAGAAGTGGACCTTCGGCGGGAGGCGACGCCAGCCGTAGATGTAGATGGCGATGAACACCGCCTCGGTGAAGAAGAAGAGCCCCTCGACGGCGAACGGCACGCCGAACGCGCCACCGAACTTCTCCATGAAGTTCGGCCACAGCAGCCCGAACTCGAAGGTCAGCACCGTTCCGGTGACGGCCCCGACGGCGAAGGTCACGGCCATGTAGCGCGACCAGTGCCGGGCCAGGCGCAGGGCGTCCTCGTCGTTGCGGCGGATGCCCTTCCAGTTGGCGACCAGGGCCATGAACGCCCACGCCACCCCGAGAGGGACCAGGATGATGTGGACCGCCAGCGTGAAGGCCATCTGCGACCGGGCCCACGGGACCGGGTCGACGGCCAGGGTCAGGACCGGGGAGAGGTGGGGGAGGACCGCCATGGGAGCACCGTTGTACCACAGCACCGAGCGTCGTGTACCAACGGTACAACCGGGCGCGTGGCGCACGCCTGCCGCCGGTGGGGAGCGCGTGTGACCGCCCGGGCGACGGCCGGGGTCGGCCGCGGGCGTTGGCGGGGCGAGCCGACGATCCGGCTGCACGCCGGCGACACGACGGCCGCGTTCGCGCCGGGTCTCGGCCTGACCGGCGTGTCGCTCCGACGCGGCGGCGCCGAGTTCCTCGCCACACCGGGCGGACCCGCCGCACTGCGCGGTGGCCACACCCTCGGCCTGCCGCTGCTCGCGCCGTGGGCGAACCGTCTGGCGCCGACCGACGGTGGCTACCGGGCGGCGGGCGTGCGGGTCGCCGTCCCGGCGCGCGGCGGAGGGTTGCACCGCGACGGGAACGGCCTGCCGATCCACGGTCTGCTCGTCGGGGCCGACGGCTGGGCGATCGGCACCGAGCGGTCGGGAGCGGGACGGGCGTCGTTCACCGCCACCCGCGACCTCGACGCGGCCGTGTTCCCGTTCCCGCACCGCATCGGGGTCACGGTCACACTGACCGACGGTGCGCTGCGGGTCACCACGACCGTCACGCCGACGGGTCGGCGGTCGGTGCCGGTCGCGTTCGGTTGGCATCCGTACCTGCGGGTTCCCGGGTCGCCCCGGGGGCGGTGGCGGCTCGTCCTCCCGGCGCGCGAGCACCTCGTCCTCGACGACCGCGGCCTGCCCACCGGCGCCCGGTCGCGCGAGGCCGCCGAGCGCGCTCCGATCGGTCGCCGCACCTTCGACGACCTCTCCGACGTCCGCCGGAGCCGGGTCCTCGCCCTGGAGACCGACACTGCCTCGGTGACCCTGCGCTCGGACCCCGGCTACCCGTTCGCGCAGGTGTGGGTCCCGCCGGGGCGTCCGTTCGCCGCACTCGAGCCGATGGTCGCGCCGACGAACGCACTGGTCACGGGTGGCGTGCCGGTGGTCGCGCCCGGCGACGCCTTCTCGGCGACCTTCACCCTGCGGCTGGAGATCTGAGCGACCGGACCGGGCTCAGGCCGGCATCGCCAGCATCTGCGGTGCCGTGTAGGGGCCGTCGACGAGCAGGCTCGCCGCCCGGACCAACGCGAGGTGGGTGAAGGCCTGCGGGAAGTTGCCGAGCATCCGCTGCCCGGCCGGGTCGTACTCCTCGGCGAGGAGCCCGACGTCGTTGGCCAGGCCCGCCAGGCGGTCGAAGAGCACCTGGGCGTCGCGCTGACGCCCGAGCAGGACGTAGTTGTCGACCAGCCAGAACGAGCACGGCAGGAACACGCCTTCCCCGGCGGGCAGGCCGTCGGCCGTCGCGTCGGACCGGTAGCGGAGCACGAGCCCCTCGTGGAGGAGCTCCCGCTCGATCGCCGCGACGGTCCCGACGATGCGCGGGTCGCGGGCGGGGAGGAACCCGACCGGGGCGAGCTGCAGGAGAGCGCCGTCGAGCTGTCGACTGCCGAACGACTGGGTGAACGAGTTCAACTCGGCGTCGAACCCCTCGTCGCACACCAGCCGGTGGATCTGGTCGCGCGCGGTGCGCCACCGGTCGATCGGGGCCGGCAGGTCGAACCGCTCGGCGGAGTCGATCGCCACCCGGAACGCCAGCCACGCCATCACCTTCGAGTGGGTGAAGTGCTGGCGCCCGCCGCGCACCTCCCAGATCCCGTCGTCGGGTTCGTGCCAGTTGCCCTCGAGGTACTCGAGCAGGGCGGTCTCGATGGGCCACGACGACGCCGTGTCGTGGTGGTCGGGTGGGAACAGCACCCGCATCGTGTGCAGCGAGCCGAGCGTCTCGCCGTAGACGTCGATCTGGAACTGTCCGCTGGCGGCGTTGCCGACCCGGACCGGGGCCGAGTTCTCGTACCCGGGGAGCCACGGGACCTCGAACTCGGTGAGGCGACGCTCGCCCTGCACCCCGTACATGATCTGCAGGTCGGCCGGGTCGCCGGCGACCGCTCGCAGCAGCCAGTCGCGCCAGGCGTGCGCCTCCGACGTGAAGCCGCCGATGATGAGCGCGTTGAGGGCCAGCACCGAGTCGCGCAACCAGCAGTACCGGTAGTCCCAGTTGCGCACGCTGCCGATCCACTCCGGCAGTGACGTCGTGGGGGCGGCGACGATCCCGCCCGTCGGCGCGTACGTGAGGGCCTTGAGGGTGATGAGGGAGCGCATGATGAGCCCCCGGGTGTCGGGGGAGCAGGTGGCGTGCCGGGTCCACTCCTCCCACCAGGCGAGGGTCTCCGCGTGCAGGGCGTCGGCGTCGCCGCCGGTCGGCGCCTCCTCGTGCGAGGGGTACCACGCCAGGACGAACGGCACCCGCTCGCCGGCGGACACGACGAACTCGGAGACCGTGGCGAGGTCGGCGCCGGACCACCGGACCGGGGTGGTCAGCACCAGGGCGTCGGGACCCGCCAGCGCCCGGAGGCGACCGTCGTCGGTCCGTACCCACGGCACGATCGACCCGTAGTCGAAGCGGATCCGCAGGTCCATGTACATCGGGACCCGGCCCGACACGCCCTCGACGATGCGCACCATCTGGACGGCGTGGTCGCGCACCGGCATGAAGTCGGTGACCCGGACGACGCCCTCGTCGGTGGTGTGGGTGGTCTCGAGGACGAGGGTGTCGCCGACGTAGCGCCGCTCGGTGCTGCGCAGACCGCCGGCGGGGGCGAGGAGCCAGCGGCCGTGCTCCCGGTCGCCGAGCATCGCCGCGAACACGGCGCCGGAGTCGAAGCGGGGGACGCACCACCAGTCGACCGAGCCGTCGCGCCCGACCAGCGCCGCCGTGTGGGTGTCGCCGATCAGTGCGTAGTCTTCGATGCGTCCGGGCACGGGCGCTCCTCGGGTCTGGGGGTGGTCGTCGACGACGGTAATGCCGGACCCGCGACCGGGTCGCGGCTCGAAGGGAGGCTCGGTGGATTCGACCCAGGGTTCCGCAGCCGACGGGAGCGTCGCCCGCGGCCCGCTCGACGGCGTGGTGGTGCTCGACCTGACCCGCGTCCTGGCGGGGCCGTTCGCCACGATGATGCTGCGCGACCTCGGGGCCCGGGTGATCAAGGTCGAGCGGGTCGACGTCGGCGACGACTCCCGGGGCTTCGGACCGTTCGTCGGCGAACGCTCGGCCTACTTCGCGTCGGTCAACGCGGGCAAGGAGAGCATCGCGCTCGACCTGACGGCCCCGGCCGACCGTGCGGTGTTCGAGCGCCTCCTCGGGATCGCCGACGTGCTGGTGGAGAACTTCCGGCCCGGGGCGATGGATCGGCTGGGCTTCGGGTGGGCCGACGTCCACGCCCGCCACCCGGGTCTGGTCTACGCCGCCGTGTCGGGGTTCGGCCAGACCGGTCCGTACTCACCCCGTCCCGCATACGACATGGTCGTCCAGGGGATGGGCGGGGTCATGAGCGTCACCGGCGAGGAGGGTGGCGACCCGGTGCGCGTCGGGGTGTCGGTCGGCGACATCACCGCCGGGCTGTTCCTGGTGAGTGGCATCACCGCCGCGCTCTACGAGCGTCGTGCGACCGGCGAGGGGATGATGGTCGACGTCGGCATGCTCGACTGCCAGGTGGCGATCCTCGAGAACGCCGTCTCCCGCTACACCGTCGAAGGGGTGGTCCCCGGCCCGATCGGGTCCCGCCACCCGTTCATCGCACCGTTCGCGGCCCTGCGCACCGGCGACGGCCGTCTCGTGGTCGCGGTGGGCACCGACGTCTTCTTCGCCGACCTGTGTGCCGTGCTCGGGGTGCCCGAACTCGTCGACGACCCACGGTTCGTCACCAACCGCGATCGGGCGCAGCACGTCGGCGACCTCCACGCCGCCCTCGAGCAGGCGCTGGCAGCGCGCTCCACCGCCGAGTGGCTGACCGACCTCGAGGCGGCGGGGATCCCGTGCGGCCCGGTCAACGACGTCGCCGCGGTGCTGGCCGATCCGCACGTGCGGGCCCGCAACATGGTGCTCGAGGTCGACGACCCCGAGCTCGGCCCGTTGCGGGTGGCGGGCAATCCGATCAAGTTGTCGGGCTACCCGGAGCCGCTCGTGCGCCCGGCCGCCCCGGCTCTCGACGCCGACCGCGCCGCGTTGCTCGCCGAGCTCGGCCTCGCCTGACGCCCCACCTGTCGTTGTTTGGGTGATCGTGGGGGCCAGAGGCCCCACGATCACCCAAACAACGGGGTGGGCGGGGTCAG
>JAFMJM010000132.1 GCA_017853455.1 Acidimicrobiia bacterium
TCGCTCGCCGGGCGCCACGACGCCGCGACCCACGCCATCGCCGAGGACGCCGTCCGCCTGTTCGACGAGCACGTCCGCGCCCCCCTGCGCGCCGCGGATCTTCCCGACGACGAGCGGGCCGAGCGGCTCGTCACCGCGTTCAACTCGCTGCTGCCCACCGTGACCACGCTCGTCGCCCACCACTTCCGGCGGGTGCTGCTCGAGGTCGCCCAGGAGCACCTCGAGCAGGTCGGCGAGCCCGAGGAGATCGCGGCCGCGGCCGCCGAGCCCGACTGGGGTGCGGCGTGAGCCCCGTCCTCGGCCCCGACGGCGCCCTGCCCACCGGCGACGAGAAGCACTCGGCCGTCCAGGCCATGTTCGACCGGGTCGCGCCGTCGTACGAGCGCATGAACAAGGTCATCTCCCTCGGCCTCGACCGCCGATGGCGCCGCGAGGCCGTCGACGCCCTGGCGCTCGGCCGGGGGTCGCTGGTCGTCGACCTGGCGTGCGGCACCGGCGACCTGTGCCGCGACCTCACCGACCGGGGCCTGCGGGCGGTCGGGGTCGACTACTCGGCCGGAATGCTCGCGGCCGCCCACACGGTTTCCCCTCTCGTGCAGGGTGATGCGGCGCTCCTCCCGTTCCCCGACCGGTCGGTCGACGGCGTGATCTGCGGGTTCGCGCTGCGCAACTTCGTGTCGCTCCCCGCCGTGTTCGCCGAGATCGCCCGGGTGCTGCGCCCCGGCGGTCGCTTCGTCGCCGTCGACGCCGCGGTGCCCGAGCGCCGCATCATGCGCATCGGCAACGCCGTGTGGTTCCGGGGCGCCGTCCCGGTGCTCGGCCGCCTGCTCGCCCGTGACGGCGAGGCCTACGCCTACCTGCCCCGCTCCACCGCCTACCTGCCCGGCCCCGACGTGCTGCTCGGCACCCTCCACGCCGCCGGCTTCGGCGGCGCCGCCCGGCGCACGTTCACCGGTGGCTCGGTGCAGATGATCTCCGGGACGCGGGTGTGAGCGGCACCGGGGCCCAGCCCCTCCCCGTCGGCGGCCTGCGGGCCGTCACCCGCCGCATCGAGCTCGGCGACGACCTGCTCGACGCGCTGGGCCCCGACGGGTTCTGCTGGGTCGAGCACGGCGTCGGGATCGCCACCGCCGGGGTCGCCGCGGCCATCACCGCCGACGACGCCGTCGCCACCCTCGCCTCGATCCCCCACGACACCGAGGTCGCCGCCATCGGATCGGGCCCGGTCGCGGTCGGCGCGCTCCCCTTCGACCCGACGGCCGCGGCCACCCTGACCGTCCCCGCCCGGGTGGTCGGGCGCGCCGCCGACGGCACCGGTTGGGTCACCCAGATCGGCCCGGCGCTCGAGGTCCTGCCCGCCCCCGGGCCGCGGGCCACCCGCTTCACCGTGAGCCAGCGTCAGACCCGCGCCTGGTGGGACGACGCGGTCGAGGCCGCCCTCGCCGAGTTCGCCGACGGTCACCTCGACAAGGTGGTGCTCGCCCGCGAGGTCGAGGTGCGCGCCGACACACCGTTCGATCCGCGGGCCGTGCTGCGCCGGCTGCGCGCCCAGCAGCCCGGCTGCATCCTCTACGCCGACGCCGGCTTCGTCGGCGCCACCCCCGAGCTCCTGCTGCGCCGCACCGGCACCACCTTCGAGTCGCGCCCGATGGCGGGTACGGCACCGGGCTCCGTGCCGGCCGAGGTCGCCATCGCGCTGGCGGCGTCGGGCAAGGACGCCCGTGAGCACCGCTACGTCGTCGACGCCGTGCGCGACGCCCTGGCGCCGGTCGCCACCCACATCGCGGTGCCGGCCACCCCGGTGGTGGAGCACTTCGGCAGCCTGGCCCACCTCGTGACCCCCATCCGGGGCGAGTTGGCCGAGCCGCTCGACGCCCTGGCGCTCACGCGGGCCCTGCACCCGACCCCGGCCGTGGGCGGCACCCCCCGCGACGCCGCGCTGGCGCTGATCGCCCGCCTCGAGCCGTTCGACCGGGGCCCCTACGCCGGTCCGGTCGGCTGGGTCGACGCCCACGGCGACGGCGCGTTCGCGGTCGCGCTGCGCGGCGCCGAGATCTCCGGCGACACGGCGGTGCTCCGCGCCGGGGCCGGCATCGTCGCCGGCTCCGACCCCGAGGCCGAGTGGGCCGAGACGGCCGCCAAGCTCGAGCCGATGCTGCGCGCCCTGGTCGTGCCCTAGCCTCCGAGCCGACCGGCCCACGAAGGGCCGACGGGAGGGGCACCATGGCGGACGGCACGCACGTCGACCTCGGGCAGGCGCTGATCACGATGGTCGAGCCGACCCGGGACCCGGAGCGTCTGCGGGAGTACAACCGCTGGTACGAGCACGACCACGCCCTCGCGGGCGTGATGGTCGGACCGGGCGCCTTCGCCTACCGCCGCTTCGTCGCCACCCGCGACCTCAAGGCGCTCCGCAGCCCCGCCGCGAGCACGGTCGCCGATCCGCTCGACGTGGGCAGCTTCATCGCCCTGTACTGGATCCTCGACGGCACCGTCGACGAGCACTACGCGTGGTCGTTCCCCCAGACCCGGTGGCTCGCCGAGCAGGGCCGGATGAACCCCGACCGCGAGCACGTGTCGACCTCGCTCTACGACTTCCGGGGCGGCACCGGCCGGCCCGGCTGGCCCGTGCCCGCCGAGATCGCCCTCGACCACCCCTACGGTGGCCTGGTGGTCACCTGGCTCGACCGGGCGGCCGACGCGTCGATCGACGACGTGGTCGCCTGGGCCCGTGAGGTCTGGGCCCCGGCCGTCCTGACGCCGGGCTCACCGGTCGCCCAGGGCCTGGTGTTCACCCCCCGCGACTTCCCCGGCATGGACGGCACCGGGGTGGGGGTGGGCGAGAAGGTGTGCGTCGCGTGGTTCCTCCACGACGATCCCCGCGCCGACTGGTCGACGCTGGAGGCCGCGATCACGGCACCGCTCACCGGCACCGCCGTCGCCACGCTCGGGTTCCTCGGGCCGTTCGTGCCGGTCGTGCCCGGCACCGACACCCACCTCGACCAGCTCTGGTAGCCGCCTCAGGCGTCGAGCGCCGCCGCGACCGCGGCCCACGCGTTCCGGTGGGCGGTGACGTTGGCGGCCCGATCGGTGCGGACCCGCACCATCCGGACGCCCCCGGCCGCCACGCAGGCGCGCACCGCATCGGGGAGGGCCGCGGCGTCGGTCACCTCGGTCACCGGCACGCCGTGCACGGCGGCCACCGCCGCCACGTCGATCCCGTGGGGCGTGCCGAAGAGCGCCTCGAAGTGCTCGGGGACGGCCGTGGCCTGGGGCAGGAACGAGAAGATCCCACCGCCGTCGTTGTCGACGACCACGTAGGTGCAGTCGACGCCGCGCCCCGCCGCCCCGAGCAGCCCGTTGGCGTCGTGGAGGAAGCACAGGTCGCCGAGCAGCGCCACCGTCGGTGCCCCGGACAGCGCAAGGCCGAGCGCGGTCGAGACCACGCCGTCGATGCCGTTGACGCCGCGGTTGGCGACGATCCGCACGTCGTCGCGCGGCGCGGCGAACGACTCGACGTCGCGCACGGGCATGCTCGACGCCACCAACAGCGTGGCGCCGGCGGGCACCGCGGCCACGACGTCGCGGGCGATGCGACCCTCGAACGGTGCGTCGGACGCGTCGAGGTGGGCGTCGAGGGCGGCGCGCACGGTGCGCTCGGCGGTGAGCCAGTCGTCGAGCCACGCGCGATCGGCGCGGCCGCCGTCGAGCGTGACGGCGAGCGCCCGGAGGAACGGGTCGGGGTCGGCGGCGATGCGCTCCACGGCGTCGCGGGGCGGGTCGGACCAGGCGTCACCCGGATCGACGACCACGGTGGGAACCCCGGCGACGAACTCGCTCGCCACCCGGCCGCTGGTGGGCGCACCGAGTCGGAGCACGCAGTCGGGTCGGTGGGCGGCGGCGAACCCCGGTGTGCGCAGCAGCGGGTCGTAGGTGCTGATCGCGTCGCCGACCCGGAGGCCCGAGATCGACTCGGCCAGCACCGGCCAGGCGCAGAGCTCCGACACCCGGGCGACGAGGGCCGGGTCGGCACCCGCACCCCAGCCGGCGACGATCACCCCACGCGGGTGGGCGCGCACGAGGGCGGCCACCCGGGCCACGGCGTCGCGGGGCACGGCCCGTAGCGGCGGCTCGGAACGTGTCCACGGCGCGCCGTCCGCCCGCCCCGGGGCGTCGACGAGGGGCTCCCCGGTGGGCACCAGCGGCTCCCGGAACGGCAGGTTCCAGTGGACCGGTCCGGCGATCGGGCCCGTCGCGACCACCACGGTGCGCGCGGCGGTGGCGCGCCACCACGCCCCGGCACCAGGTAGGTCGACGGGCGCACCGAGGTCGACGAACCACCGCACCGCACGTCCGTAGAGGTGGGTCTGGTCCATCGTCTGGCCCGACCCCACGTCGTGGAGCTCGGCCGGACGGTCGGCGGTGGCGACGATCAGCGGGACCCGGGCGTGGTGGGCCTCGAGCACCGCCGGGTGGAAGTTCGCCGCCGCCGTACCCGACGTGCACAGCACCACGGCCGGACGGCCCGAGGCCCGGCCGAGTCCGAGGGCGGCGAACGCCGCGGATCGCTCGTCGAGGAAGACGTGGACCCGCACCCGGTCGTCGGCGGCGAGCGCCAGGGCCATCGGGGTGGAGCGGGACCCGGGCGCCACGCAGGCGTCGGTCACCCCGCCGCGCGCCCACTCGTCGACGACGGCCCGGGCGAAGGCGGTGTTGGCGTCACGCGTGGTCATGCGACAATGCCTCCGTGCGCACCCTGCTCGTCCACGGCTTCACGCAGACGGCGGCGTCGTGGGATCCGGTGCGTCCGCACCTGCGCGGCGCTCCCGGGGAGACGACGGCCCTCGAGGTGCCCGACGGCCTCGACTGGGACGCCACCGTCGCCGCACTCGGCGACGCCGGCGGCCGGGGTCGCTGGGTCGGCTACTCCATGGGTGGACGCCTGGCCCTGGCCCTGGCACTGCAGCGCCCCGACCTCGTGACCTCGCTGGTGCTGGTGGGCGCCGCGGCCGGCATCGCCGACCCCGCAGCCCGGGCCGAACGGGTGGCGGCCGACGACCGGCTCGCCGCCGAGGTCGAACGCGACGGGCTGGACGCCTTCCTCGGGCGCTGGCTCGCCCAACCGCTGTTCGCGACGCTCCCGGCGGCCGCGGCCGGCCTCGACGCCCGTCGGGCGGGCAACACCGTGGCGCGCATCGCACACCAGTTGCGCGCGCTCGGCCAGGGCTCGCAGCCGATCTACCGCGACCGCCTCGGCGAACTGGGCACGCGCGGCGTGCCGGTGCTGCTGGTCACCGGCGCGCTCGACGAGAAGTACTGCGCGATCGCAGCCGATCTGGCCACCGCGATCGGTTCGCACGCCCGCCACGTGACGATCGCCGGTGCCGGCCACGCCGCGCACCTCGAGCGCCCGGAAGCGTTCGCCGCTCTGCTCGACTGAGCCGGTCACGACAGCACCAGGCCGAGGGCGCACAGCGCGCCGAGCGCGATCGTGCAGCGCACCGTGGCCACCAGGGCCGCCACCAGGCCGGGCGGGTCGGTGCGGGTGAGGACCAGCCGCACCGGCACCACGCCGAGCGGCAGCGCCACGAAGCCGAGCGCCACCCACGGCGCGTCGAGCAGCATCGGCACGAGGGCGGCGAAGGCGCCCACGAGACACGCCGTGAACAGGCCCCGGGCGGCGGGCGCACCGATGCGGACCGCCAGCGTGCGCTTGCCGGTGACGGCGTCGGTCGGCACGTCGCGGATGTTGTTGGCGAGCAGGACCGCCACGGTGGGCAGCCCCACCACGAGCGACCCCCACCAGGCGGTGGCGGGCACCGACTCGTGCTGCACGTAGGCCGAGCCGACCGTGGCCACGAACCCGAAGAACACCAGCACCATGACCTCGCCGAGACCGATGTAGCCGTAGGGCTTCGGCCCGCCCGTGTAGAGCACGCCGGCGGCGATCGCCGCCACCCCGACGAGCAGCAGCCAGGGGTTCACGGCCAGCGAGAGCACGAGGCCCACGACCGCCGCCACCGCGAACGCGATCCCGGCCGCCCGCTTGACCGCGGCGGGAGAGGCCAGCCCGGTGGCGGTGAGGCGCACCGGCCCGCGCCGCTCGGCGTCGGTGCCGCGCACGCCGTCGGAGTAGTCGTTGGCGTAGTTGACGCCCACCTGCAGCGCGAGGGCGACCACCAGCGCCGCCGCCGCCCGCCACCACACCACGTCGCCGCACGCCTGGTACGCCGCAGCGGTGCCGACCACGACCGGTGCCGCCGACACCGGCAGCGTGCGCGGCCGCGCGCCCGCCACCCACTTGGCGAGGCCCTGGGGGTGCGGCGGGACCGGCGGGGTCACGGGTGTGCTCGCTCCGGGCTCAGGGCCGGCGCGGGAAGCGCTCGAACTCGGGGCGGCGCTTCTGGAGGTAGGCGTTCTTGCCCTCCTGGGCCTCCTCGGTCATGTAGTAGAGGAGGGTGGCGTCGCCGGCGAGCTGCTGGATGCCGGCCAGGCCGTCGTCGGCGGCGTTGCACGACGCCTTGATCATGCGGAGCGCGAGCGGGCTGTGCTGGAGCATCGTCCGGCACCAGTCGATCGTCTCCTCCTCGAGCGCCTCGAGCGGCACGACGGTGTTGACCAGACCCATGTCGATGGCCTCCTGCGCGTCGTACTGCTTGCACAGGAACCAGAACTCGCGCGCCTTCTTCTGGCCGACCGACCGGGCGAGCAGGCCCGAGCCGTAGCCACCGTCGAACGAGCCGACGCGCGGGCCGGTCTGGCCGAAGCGGGCGTTGTCGGC